>ONIT01000080.1 GCA_900317945.1 uncultured Pseudomonadota bacterium | reverse complement strand
AAGAGTTCTATAAATCGATTAATTTACATAACTTGTTGAATTAGCAATATTTTATAAAATTTACGGCAGTTTCTAGTACATGGCTTTGAAAAACTCAGAGGCGAAAGGGAGATGGCCTATCTCAAATCTCGTGACAGGCGGCTCGGTGAGGTCATTGACCTCCTCGGGTTTGTGAAAAGACCTGTGATACCGGACCTCTTCAGCGCCCTCGTGAACTCCGTTGTCGGACAGCAGATCTCGACCAAGGCCCATCAGACCATCTGGAAGCGGATGACTGACACGCTGGGCTCCATCACGCCTGAAAGCCTCCTCTCCCTCGATGAGGACGGGCTGCAGAAATTCGGGATTACGTTCAGAAAGGCCGGATACATCAGGAGCATTGCCGAGAAGGCAGCGTCAGGGGAGCTTGATATAGGCGCGCTCAGTGCCACGAGCGATGCTGAGGTCTGCCGGACACTCTCCTCCCTTGACGGCGTCGGAGTCTGGACCGCCGAGATGCTGATGCTCCACTCCATGCAGCGCCCTGACGTGCTGAGCTTCGGCGATCTCGCCATCCTCCGCGGCATGCGCATGCTCTACCATCACCGGAAAATCACCGGGGAGCTCTTTGAGAAGTACCGCCGGCGCTACTCGCCCTGCGGAAGCGTGGCAAGCATCTACCTCTGGGCCATATCAGCAGGCAAGGTTGAGGGGATGAGGGACTACGCGCCGAAATCAAAGCCCAAGAAGTAACCGGCAGCAGACAGCCCAAGGCCCGTCAGAGCAGCTGCGCCATGTAGAGCGGCAGGTACAGGATGCCGTCCTCATATTTCACGTCCCCAGTATGAAGGACAACCTCCCCTGAGAGCATACTGCCGTATTTTTCTTTAAATTTATTCAGCGATGTGAATGTATAGTTTTTCCCAGACTTCACTTCTATCGCTGTGACATTATGCCGGCTGGTAGGCATTATTTTTGAAATAAGGAAGTCTATCTCCATCCTGTCAGCAGATTTTTTTGAATATGAAGAGAAAAAATACAATTTGTGTCCTGCGGCCAACAACATCTGAGCAACAATATTCTCCATCAGCATACCTTCATTGAATTCCAGTCTGTCAAGCATCAGCTTTCGGTAAAGCTGGGAACTGACAATTCCATTTTCATCGAAGGAATGACTTATGAGAAGCCCTGTGTCTGCCATGTAGCACTTCAGTGTATTGCCATCCTGTGTCAGCCTGAAACCTATATTAGGCTCAGTGCTGCTGTGGCAGATATTGATAACTCTGGCATCTGCAAGCCAAAGGAAAGCTGAATCATAATCACGGTAGCGGGCATCCTTTTTCAGATCGCTGAGGCGAAATTTTTTCTCGTGCCGCTGCAACTGTGCCGGAATCTCATCGAAGATTTGCGTGACCCTATTTTCAAGATTGTCAGCGTATTGCCGTATATCATTGCGGTAGAGGTTGAGAATAAGGCGTTTCTGAGCATCCACTTTGTCAAAGTCTTTTGTCTCTGCGTATTGCATCACAACCTGTGGCATTCCACCGACAATCAGATACTGACGAAACCATGTCATGGCTTTCCTGTGCATGTCCGGGCCCATCGGCTCTCTTTTTCCGAACTGCAGCCGGATAAGATCCATCAACATGTTCTGCCCCATAGCCCAGAGGAACTCTTCAAAATCCATCGGAACCAACTCGATCGGCTCTTCCTCAGATGGAATTGTGATCCCCTTGACATTCTTTCTGATGCTAACGAGCGAACCTGTCTCGATATAGTCATAGCGGCCGTCATTGACAAGGTATTTTAGTGCAGCCCTTGCCTCAGGAAATCTCTGCACTTCATCAAAAATAATTAGACTTTTGCGTTCATGAAGTGTGACATCTGCAGACAGGCTTAGATACATGAAAAAAGAGTCCAGGTCGTTCAGGTAGTTCTGAAACAAACCACGAACCTGCTCAGTAGTGTTGTTAAAATCTATAAGGATATAGCTCTCATATTCCCTGCTGGCAAATTCGCGAACTATAAAGCTTTTTCCTACACGGCGAGCCCCTTCAATCATCAGGACGCTTCTGCCCTGTGACTCACGTTTCCATTTGAGCATTCTATCGTATATTTTTCTTTTCATGAGCAATATCAATGAATTATTTTGATAATTTCACGTTTCCTAATTTTTTCTAGCAACATTTTACACATTTCCTAGATTTTTACCTATCGATACTTAACACATTTCCTAGAATTTTCAAGATTAGTATACTACACATTTCCTAGATTTTTAATAGCGGCGATCTTACACGTTTCCTAGATTTTTAGAAGCAGCTATCCTACACATTTCCTAGATTTTCTATTTTTCCAACATAACCAAGAAAAAATCTATATCAAATAAAAGAATCCCTATTTGCCGTACTATTTCCCTTGATATGACATTTTATCTCTAAATTTTTGTCTAATTCGTTAATTTAGCCACAGTTTTTACCATTACAGACATAATCCACTGACTAAAGCCTGTCCTGTTTCCAGAATTCCACACCCGGGTTCTGTCTTCTTTTTTCTTATTTTGCTGGCTGCCAACCCACTAGATACCCAAATTTTACCACAAAAGTGTTGACCTATATAGTACGGTATGATATACTGTACTATATAGGTCAGGAGGCTAATATGGGTGTTCCAAAGGAAATCAGAGAAGTTAAAAGACCAACAAATACTGTTGTGTGTGATAACGGCAAAGACACACCTTATCGCTATTCGGTGAGAGAAAGGGCTGCTTCAGGCAAGTACGTCCGCGGTAAATTTCCGCAGCCAAAGAATGGCAAGGTCATCGGTCATATCATAAATTTCCAATATGTCGAATTGCCCAAAAAAGAACAGAAGGCAAAATCAGAGCCAACGAAGTCAGAGTCAAAGCCAGCCTCAAATGAAGCCGCTGCTTCGTGGGATGCTGAAGTTCTGTCGTATGGAGCTCCCGCGTTTGCCTACAGATTTTGTGATGACATTGTCCAGGATCTTTTGGAAATATATGACGCTGCTGATGTGTACTCCATCATGGTTATAGCGATTTTGAGGATTATAAAGCCCAGAATATCAGCTTCCAGGTATGCCTTATACTATGAGTCATCATTTCTGAAGGTGTTCTTCCCGGGAACACATCTGTCAAAAAATCATGTCGGCAAGCTTTTGAATGAGCTTGGCAGATATGAAGGCAAAAGGCATGAGTTTTTTGGGAAAAGGCTTGAGAGGGTTGCGGCAGACCATCACATTGCGATAGACGGAACGCTTGTCACTGACAACAGCATCATAAATGAACTGTCCCAGCTTTCACGCAAGGCCCGGATAAAGGGAACCAAGGATATTTCAATTCTGTATGCCTATGATGTTGAGAAGATGGAGCCTGTATGCGCAGACGTCTTTCCCGGCAATTCAGTGGACTCAACTTCCTATGAGTCATTTGTACGGGAAAACGGCATAACAAAAGGCACTATCCTTGCTGACAAGGGATTTCCTCCCAACCAGATCCGTGAATGGCTGAAAAACCATCCGGACCTCCATTACATCACTCCTGTAAAGAGGGATGACAAAAGGATTAAGGAATACAGCCTGAATATATACGACGCTATGCTCAGGGGCACCGAGCATCCTGTTATGGGCACAAAGGCAAAAACTGACAAAGGGCTGTTCCTGTATTCCTTCAAGGACTCTCAAAAATCCGCGAAGGAGGATTTATGCTTCCAGAACAGAGCATTAAAAAAGGAAACATTGGACGGAAAGAAATACGATGAGAAAAGGAAAAGCTTCGGCACCATCGTACTCGAGTCTGATCTGGATCTCCCGCTGGAAACAGCATACCAGGCCTACTCCAAGAGATGGCTTCTTGAACTTGTTTTCAAACAGTACAAAAACACTCTTGAAATAGACCACACTTCTGTCCAGAGCAGTCACTCCGTCAGTGGCAGCAACTTCATCAACGCGCTCGCATCCATCATCACCTGCAGGATGCTTAATGCCGCCAATGAAGCACATGTACTGGATCATTCGACTTTCGGTGACATGCTAGATGATCTGCGCGAAGTTCAGAGACTGTCAGATGGATCATCCGGCAATGAGATTCCCAAAATGGACGATTTCAAGTGGTCCCATACTATAAAGTGCCACAAGGAACTTATGGAAAAATTACACCTTGCAAGCAGTGGAAAAGTATCTGAAACAGAGACAAAAGATAATTCTGAAAAGAACTCAGATAATGACGGGTGAACACAAAATCCCAAGTCAGCCGGAAATAGTACGGCTATTTGGGATTCTTTTAATCAAATTGAGTTCTACGGTCCGTGCGGCGCATCGTCTTGCACAGATGACGACGATAAATTGGGAAGGAAGCTTTACTATCCGGCAGAAATTACTGGTGAGCAAAATTGAAAATTTGTTACCAAAGATGACAGGATCACACACGAGGCGGTAGCATTCCTCGTGTCATGCCACAGGGTAAAGGTGATACAGCTGAGAATGCGCAAAGCGATTAGCACGAAAATAACCTGCTGTGGTGCAGAAGTGTTCCTTGTCACGCTTTTAGCTGGCAGGCTTCACTCCGATCCAGAGGCACCACCTCTGATCGAAGAAGATCCTGCCGTCCTTCAGGTAAGGATTAAAGCCGGTCTTTGCGCCGCCGCCGATATCCTGCTCCATCAGGCGCACGATCTCAGCCCTGGTCTCTGAAGGAGTCGCAGTTAGCTCCATCCAGGCATCAAGGCTTACCGGGATCCTGGTGCTCTCGCAGCACTCCATCTCATAATGGCGCGAGGAGAAGAGCGCGCTGAACTCAGCCCTGCTTCTGTTCCTCACATGGGAGCTGTCGCGCATGGTCTCAATCCGGTCCTCGGTCTCACGGAGCGTCTCCTCCGCTGCCTCCATGTCGATGATGACAAGCTTTCCCTGAGGCCTCAGCACCCGGTGCATCTCCTCAAAGGGCCGCTCCATTTCCCTGAAATGATGGAAGGAGAGCCTCGTCATCACCGCGTCAAAGCACGAGTCCTCAAACGGCAGCTCCTCGGCAAGCCCCTGCCTGAACTCAATGTTGGTGATCCCTGCCTCACGGCTTTTCTCCATGCCGACGCGGAGCATCTCGGGCGTCGCGTCAAGGCAGGTGACTGACCTCACATGAGGCGATACCGCCCGCCCCATGGCGCAGGTTCCCGCTGCAACCTCCAGGACGCTCTCAGTGCCATCAAGGCCCATTTTCCTGACGGTGTATTCAAGGTACTCCTGCTTCGAGAAGCTCATGCTGCCGCTCTCGAAGCTCCCGGCCTGCACGCTGAAGGACTTCCGGACCTTCTCTATCTGCGATTCCATGATTAAGGGTCAGGCGTTTACCCCGCCCTCAGCCGGGTCCGGCCTCAGGGAGAGGACTCCCGCCATGCAGGGCACAACCTTATGGTCAGCTGTCTCAAGGAGGAGCCTTCCGGTCTCGTCAACGCCGCGGCAGATGCCTCTCATGGCGACATTGCTGCCGTCAAGCATCATCACCGGCTCGTTGAGGTAGAGGCACTTCTCGTTCCACCTCTCTCGGAACACGGCGAAGCCCGACTCGGAAAACTCCGTGAAGTACTGCCTGGTGCGTCCGATGATGCCGCCGGTGATCTCCATGCGGGTGGGGCGCACGTTCCCCTCGAACTCAGTCTCCTCAAGCGAGATCCAGGGCTGATCGATCTGAACTCCTGAGAGGCGCCTTAAGTTTATGCCGGTGCCGCTCACCAGCGCGCAGCCGTTCCCCTCGGTGCCGGAGCACTCGATGAGCGTGCCGGAGAGCTTCCTTCCCTGCGCGTAGATATCGTTCGGCCACTTCAGCATCATGCCGCGGTACCCGAGCTCGGAGAGGACGTCGTACTGCGCGAGCCCCGCTGCGAGCGAGAGCCCCTGGATCTTGTCAAAGCTGTCGAACTTCCAGCACATGCTGCAGATGAACTGGCTCGCGAAGGGGGAGACCCAGGTGTGTCCGCGCCTCCCGCGCCCCGCGGTCTGCATCTCGGCAAGGACGCACTCGCCCGACTCGGACTCGTTTATTCTCGCGAGGAGGTAGCTGTTGGTGGAGTCGATGATGTCGACGCACTCGATGCGCGCGCCGCCGAGGCTCTCATTGAGGCGCTTCTCGTCAAGGAGCTCGGCGGGAGCGGGGAGCGAGTAGCCCTTCCTCTGCAGGCTGAACACCTGCACGCCCTTTGATCGCAGCTCCCTGATGTAGACAGAGACGCGCTCACGGGAGATGCCAATCTGCTGCCCTATAACCTCGCCTGAGTGGAACTTTCCGTCAGAAAGGATATCCAGAATCTGATGTATTTTCGGTGAAAGCCTCATGCCCAATGCTCCAGACCTGCCGGAGCCGCACCGCTGGCACCGGCACTAGATTGAACTCAGTGTCCCCTGCCCGCGCCGGTCCTGCGGAGCGGCGCCTTCGGATCGACGAAGCCGCGGCTGTCCGCAATCCTCACCTCGGGCTGCAGATCTATGCCGTAGCGCTCGCGGACCTTATCGGTAACGATGCCAGCGAGATCAAGGACCTCCTCCGGCCTTGCCCCGCCCTGGTTGACGAGCACCAGCGCCTGCTTCGACCAGACTGCGGCGCGCTCATGCGCGAAGCCCTTGAGCCCGGCCCGGTCGATGAGCCAGCCCGCAGGGATCTTGACCTCGCTCCCGAACTCGAACTGCGGCATCTCCGGGAATCTCTTCTGCAGCTCTGCGGCCTTCGCCCGGTCAATCACCGGGTTCTGGAAGAAGCAGCCGGCGTTGCCGATCTTGGCGGGATCCGGGAGGCGGTCGCCGCGGAGCTCAAGGATCTTGTCGTAGACGTCAAGCGCGGAGAGATCCTTCTTCCCCTCAAGGCACTGCAGCGCCTTGTAGCTGATGTGCGGGACAAAGGCCCTTGAGAGGCGGAGCCCGACGGCGGTGATGAGGCAGCCGGAAAGGTCGGACTTGAACCGGCTCATCCGGTAGCTGAAGCCGCACTTCTCCGGAGGCAGCCGCTCGCAGGTGCCGTCCTCGTGCATGATCTCGACATACTCGCAGATGTCGGCGAACTCCCGCCCGTAGGCGCCTATGTTCTGCACGGGCGCGGCGCCGCAGGTGCCGGGGATGAGCGCGAGGTTCTCAATGCCGGAGAGCCCGCATCCGAGGCACCACTCGACGGTCTCCTTCCAGTTCTCGCCTGCGGCGAAGCGGACCACCGCGTAGTCCGCGGTCTTCTGCTCGATTGTCCTGCCGTGCGAGGCCATGATGTAGACCGTTCCCGGGAAATCCTCGCTGAGGAGCACGTCGGATCCGCCGCCCAGGATGAGCCTCGGGCCGCTGTCGCGGACGCAGCGGAGATAGTCATCGTGGCCGTGCATCAGCACGATGTCCTGGGCGCTTACGTCAAACCCGAACGTGTTGTAGGGACGAAGGCTTTTCATCTTATCCTCAGCTGAATCTCTCGATGCTGCCGCCCAGGCATCTGATCTTCTCCTCGATCCTCTCGTAGCCGCGGTCGATGTGGTAGATGCGGTCGAGGATGGTCTCGCCGTCGGCGATGAGCCCGGCGATGACAAGGCTCGCTGACGCCCTGAGGTCGGTCGCCATGACCTGAGCGCCCTTGAGGCGGTCGACGCTCTCGCTGATGCAGGTGTTGTCGCGGAGCTCGAGCCTCGCGCCCATGCGGATGAGCTCAGGGACGTGCATGAAGCGGTTCTCAAAGATGTTCTCGGTTATCGCGCCGGAGCCGTCGGCGACGGCGTTGAGGACAGTGAACTGCGCCTGCATGTCGGTGGGGAACCCGGGGTAGGGAGCGGTCACGATGTTGACGGCCTTCGGCTTCTTCCCCTTCATGTCGAGGTCGATGTAGCCCTTCCCGCACTCAATCTCAGCGCCTGCCTCGCGGAGCTTCGAGAGCACGTCCTCAAGGATGGAGCAGTCGGTGTTCTCGCAGCGCACATGGCCGCCGCTTACGGCGCCCGCGACGAGGAAGGTTCCGGTCTCGATGCGGTCAGGGAGCACGGTGTACTCTCCGCCATGGAGCCTCTGCACCCCGTCGATGGTGATGACGGAGGTGCCGGCGCCCTCGATTTTCGCGCCGAGGGAGATGAGGAAGTTCGCGAGATCCACGACCTCAGGCTCGCGCGCGGCGTTCTCGATGACGGTTCTGCCGTGCGCCAGGGCAGCGGCCATCACGAGGTTCTCGGTGCCGGTTACGGAGACGCACTTCATGTTGATTGAGGCGCCGTGGAGGCCGCCCTCGGCCTTCGCGTTGATGTAGCCGTACTCGACGTTGATCTTGGCGCCCATCTCCTCAAGGCCGCGGATATGGAGATCAACCGGCCTCGCGCCGATGGCGCAGCCGCCCGGGAGTGAGACCATGGCGATGCCCTGGCGGGTGAGGATGGGGCCAAGCGCCATGATGGAGGCGCGCATGGTCTTCACGAGCTCATAGGGGGCGACATGGTCGCTTATGCCGCCCTTTATGGTGATGTCGTTGCCCTCCATCACGCAGGTCTTACCGGTGAGCTCGAGAAGCCTCAGGGCAGTCTTAACATCGCGGAGCACCGGGACATTGTGGAGGACGATGTCGTCATCCGTGAGTACCGTGCCGAAAAGGATGGGGAGCGCCGCGTTCTTTGCCCCTGAAATCCTGACTGTGCCTGAAAGCGGCCTGCTGCTGCCCCTGATTCTGAACTTTTCCATATCCTGTCTTTTAAATCACCAAAGGCGGGGCCCCGCGGCTCCGCCCGACTCACCATGCGCCCCTCTCAGGAAGCGCTCTCTTTTCCCAGATCAAACAGATCCCCGACACGGTAGATGCCGATGATCGACGTGAGCTGCTCCGTGGGGTTCAGGAGCCTGAGCTTCCCTCCTGCGGCGGCAACCGCCTTGGCCCACTTCACGAGGAAGGCAAGCCCTGCGGAGTCTATAGCCTCAAGTCCGCTGAAATCCGCCTCGGCGCTGGAGAAGAGCTCTGCCCTTTTCTTCCAGTAGCCGGGAACCGTGTCTCCGGTCAGCCTGCCGGTGAAGTTCATTTGTCTGCCTTCTTCCCGGAGGCGAGATCGCTCACGTGCTTCTCGAGCTCGGCGCTCACACTGTCGATGCCCTCGTCGCGGATCTTGCCGGCAAGCTCATTGTGCTTGGAGGAGAGGAGGCTGATGCCCTCAGCGACCATGTCGTAGCACTTCCACTCGCCGGTCTTGGAGTTCTTCCTGAGCTTGAAGACGAGGTTCATGTCGTCCTTGCCGGTCTCCTTGATCTTGACGCCGATGTCGGCAAGCTTGCCCTCAACGGGCTTCTTCGGCTCGACCTCCATGGTCTGCTTGTCGTACTTGAGGAGCGCGTCAGCGTAGGTCGCGACGATGTAGTCGGTGAAGGCCGCGGTGAACTTCTCGCGCTGCTCCGGGGTGGTGCTCTTCAGGTTGGTGCCGATGACGCGGAAGGCGGCGAAGCGGCTGTCAACGTAGGGCATCAGCTCCTCGCGGATGATGGTCCTAATGTAGAGGGGATCCGCCTTGATCTTGGCGCGCTCATTGTTGATGCGCGGGAAGAGCTTTCCTGCGGCGGTGTTGATAACGTCATACGGATCCTGCAGGCCTGCCGCAAAAGCGGAGAAGACGAACGACGCCGCGATAAGAATGGCGGCGAAAGCCCTGAATGCGATATTCCTCATAGTTCTCACTGCTCCTTTTTGCCGGAGGCCGCGTCAGAGGCAGGCTTTGTCTCTGCCTTGCCGTCTCCGGAGTCGGACGACTTCGCGCCCATGTTGTAGACGAACTGCCCGATGAGCTTCTCCAGGATCATCGCGGACTTGGTGTCCTTGATGACGTGGCTCTCATCGATGTACTTCTCGTTCGGATCGCAGCCGATGGCCTCGCACTCCTCCTCGGTAAGGGACTTCGGATCGAAGCCCGGGGTGAGGTCGATGTACTGCTCCCCGAGGATGCCCTGGGTAAGGATGGAGGCGCTGGTCTCGGCGGAGAGCTTGCCGCGGTACTGCCCGCTGATGTGGAGCGTTACGCGGGGGCTCAGGGTCTGCGGGTTGATGATGATCGACGACACGCGGCCGACCCTCACGCCTCCGATCTTGACGGGGCTCATCTCCTTGAGGCCTCCGATGTCGTCGAAGTCAGCTGTCACGTCGAAGCCGTTGTCGGAATTTCCCGCGAAGGAAAGGCCCGCGACGTTGAGACACAGCACTACGGCTGCCGCTATGCCGGCCAGCATGAAGAGACCGACGATAAATTCAAACCGATTGGTTCTGTTCATAACCGCCTCAGTTAAACATTACGGCCGTGAGCACGAAATCTGCCCCCAGCACCAGAAGAGAAGAGTCAACGACAGCGCCGGTCGTCGCCTTGCTTATGCCCTCGGCAGTCGGCAGGCAGACCCAGCCGCGGTAGAGGGAGACCCAGTTGACGATGAACGCGAACACCGCGCTCTTTACCATGCAGTTGACGATGTCGTCCAAATCAACCGAATTCCTTGTGGCGGACCAGAAGGTGCCGTCATCAAGCCCGAGCCAGTCGCAGCCCACGAGCTTGCCGCCGTATACGCCGATGACGCAGAACATCACCGTGAGCACCGGGAGCGAGTAGATGCCCGCCCAGAACCTCGGGGATACCACGCGGCGGAGCGGATCTACCGCCATCATCTCCATGCTCGAGAGCTGCTCGGTCGCCTTCATGAGGCCGATCTCCGCGGTGAGCGCGGAGCCGGCGCGGCCGGCGTAGAGGAGCGCGGCCACCACCGGGCCGAGCTCGCGGAGAATCGCGAGGGCCACCAGGGGGCCGAGGCTGCCCTCGGCCTTGAATTCGACGAGGACGTTGTAGCCCTGGAGGCCCAGGACCATGCCGATGAAGAGCCCCGACACCAGGATGATGGTTACGGAGAGGACTCCCACAACGTAGATCTGGCGGACGAGGAGCGGGAAGTGCTTCTTTATCTCCGGACGCCCGATAAGCGCGCGGAAGAGCATGCAGCCTGCCTCGCCCACATGGCGGACGAACCTTACCCCGGCGGCGCCGAGCGAGGCAATGGAATCAAAGAGACTCATCAGAGCTCCTCCAGGTAGTCGCCCGCAGGATAGCGGAACGGGACAGGGCCGTCGGCGATGCCGTGAATGAACTGGTGCGCGGCCGGGGAGCTCTCCTTTATGATCTCCTCCGGTGTGCCCTCGGCGATCACATGGTGATCCGCGACCACATAGGCGTAGTCCGCGATGCTGAGAACCTCGCTCACGTCATGGGAGACGATGATGCTCGTGATGCCCAGCGTCTGGTTCAGCTTCCTGATGAGCTGTATGAGGACTGCCATGGTGATGGGGTCCTGACCGGCGAAAGGCTCGTCGTACATGATGAGCTCAGGATCGAGCGCGATGGCGCGGGCGAGCGCCACGCGGCGGGCCATGCCGCCCGAGAGCTCCGAGGGCATGAGCCCTGCGGCGCCGCGGAGACCGACGGTCTCGAGCTTCATGAGGACGAGCGTCCTCACGAGCTCCTCCGGGAGGCGGAAATGCTCCCTTATCGGATAGGCGACATTGTCAAACACGCTCATATCGGTGAAGAGCGCGCCGCTCTGGAAGAGCATGCTCATGCGCTTCCTGACCTCGAAGAGCCTGTCGCGCCCCAGGGAGGGGATGCTGATGTCACCGTCATAGATGACGTCGCCGGAGTCCGGCCTCAGCTGCCCGCCGATGAGGCGGAGAAGGGTGGTCTTTCCCGTGCCGCTCGGTCCCATCACCGCGGTGACCGCGCCGCGCCTGAACGACATGCTGATGCCGTCATAGATGACGTGGCTGCCGCGGGCGAAGGAGAGATCCCTGATTTCTACTAATGTTTCACTCATATCCTTTTCCTGATAAGAGCTATTTTGCCACAATTTTGTGAGTCAGAACAGATCCGGCGGGGCTTTTAAGCCGGTGAAAAACAGGGAAAAATCTTAAGTGTACTGCAGGGAAAGGCAGCACTGAAGCAGAAAAACATGTACCCGGAATGGCGTTTTCGGGTACATGTCGGAAGAACGTGTACCCAAAAAGCCGTTTTCGGGTACATATCAGTAAAACGTGTACCCGGAAAGCCTGTTTCGGGTACATGTCGGGGAAAGAGGCTCAGGCACCAGTGCGGCACGTCCGGGCAGGTTTCCGGAGAGGCACAATGAGGATCTGGCAGATGCTATCATCAGGGGAGCAGAACCGCAGAGGACACGGTGTGGCAGTGCCGGGAAAACAGGAACTCGCTGCCTGATTCCTTTTCCATAAGGCTCACGGCACTGCATTCAACAGCGGAATAATCATGATGGAACAGCGCGCAAAATATCCTGTCGGGATACAGACCTTTGAGAAAATACGCGAGGAAGGCTT
>ONIT01000026.1 GCA_900317945.1 uncultured Pseudomonadota bacterium | reverse complement strand
CCGTATCCTTCTGAACAAACTTGCCCTGAACATCCTGACAATGCTGCAGCCAGAGTACTCAAAGAAAAGCGAGAAGATCTCGATGCGCCGGCTGATGCTTAAACTGCGGGATGATCCAGAGCTTGCGATCAATGGAATTATCAGGTACTGCAAAATTGCAGGCTCGGACGATGCGGTTCGTGCGTAGGCCCTGGGAGGAACATGACGTGGATCACGGAATGCGGATTCTGCCGGAAAAGCAGAAGCATCGTTTCCGGTACAAAACTGTAAAACTTCCGGAAGCTCCGGAACTTTGCGGACGTTCAGGTTTTTGCCATACCGGCCGGGGCGGCCGGGGATCCCTGAAGGCGCCTCAATTCCCGCCTTCTGCTGCTAAGCCGGGGCTTTCATGCGGTGCGCTGATTCCGAGAAACCGGCTCACCGCTTCCTTTGCTCACTCCACCGTCTCAAAATGAGTGAACTGCCTGACGCCCTCCTCTCCGCAGAAGACCAGCGCAAGCTGCAGGACCTCATCCTTCGCGGGCAGCAGATCTCCGTATCTCCTTTCCCTGATCTGCTCCGCAGCCTCCTTCAGCTTCTCCTGGCATTCCTTTTCAGTCCCTGCGTATTTGAGCTCAAGCACCAGCCGCCTTTTCCTGTAATCGAGGACAATATCGCTCCTGCCTGCTGCACTCTGCACATCTGTCCTGACAGGCTGCCCGGCGCCGATCATGAAGGCATGAATCAGTCCCTGAACGGTCTTTTCATTGATTTTCTGATAATTCTCATAACTTATCGTGTTCATGAGACTGTTGAGCAGAGCAACGATTTCCTCTGCAGATGCGCCAGAGAAAAACTCCTCGTTCTTGTCAGCGGCAAAATCCGCCGATGGAAAAATCAATAATGACAGAGCCTTTTCAAGTGAGCGTCTCACCTCCCTGTTCGGCACTCCGAGACGTACAGAATTGCCATTCGGAATTCTGGAATGCAAAGTGAGGTATCCGGTCTGGCACATCAGAACCTCCTGCTTCATATTAAGAAGGGATGTAGGATTCCAAAAGTCGCTAATGCGTACATCGATGTCCTCAGAGTATTTCAAAGGGCTTATGCTGTGTTTCTCAAGGTACTTTGCGAGGATTGAGGGAATGCCGCCATTGTCATACCAGTAGTCGCCGAATATCACTTTTCCTCTTAAGGCGGCCTCGTGGAAGAAGCTGTTCACTGACCAGGTGGAGAATACCCTGTGCTGGTATTCATCATCGAAGCTGTAGCCGTCATACTCCGCGGCAAGCCTTTCAAGGAGTTCCTCCCTCTGCTCTTCTGAAACTCCGCTCTGAGGAATCCCTTTTTCGAGAGACACCGCAAAGTTTATATAATCAGCATAGTACTTCCTGATTTCATCCCTGTCGAAGCCGGTGATAGCTGAGACGGGGCTGTGATAACTCAAATCCTTAATATCAGAGCCGACCGAGAAAATGGAAACGTCCTTCAGCCTCGTAACGCCGGTAACGCAGAGGAACCTGATGCACCGCTTGCCCTTCATGGCCCCGTAGAGCGCCCTTATGGCCACCCGGAACCGCTCATAAAGCTCCGGAGCATTTATGCTTGCAGTAAGCTCTGCATCATATTCATCTATAAGGACAACAATGCTCTCATTGCGGTCATCAAGAGCCCTCAGCAAATCAAGGATCGCCTCATGCGGCTCTGAGTCTCCGGCAATCGCCTCCGGGAGGCCGAGCTTGCCGGCAAAAAACGCTATATCCTTGAAGAGGAGCTTGCGGAACTCGTCAAAATCCCCGAGATAATCAAGGAAATTCAGCCGGAGTACCGGATACTTTCTGTCAGTCCACCTGTCATGGATCCAGGTATCTTTGAAATAGGGATCTACGCCTTCAGCAAACAGCGTGCCGATGGTATCGAGCATCAGTGACTTGCCGAACCGGCGTGGTCGTGAGATAAATACCCTGCGGGTCTTCAGCAGGTTGTAGATCTGCTCTGTCTTGTCGATGTAGATGTAATTGTAAATGCTGAAATCTTTGAAGCTCTGAGTCTGTGCGATGTCTTTCATAATTCCGGCTGCCCCTTCTGAGTTTATCAGCATACTACGCAATACGATGATAATACCATTCCTGAAAACCAATCATCAGCAGGAAATCCTTCGCTGACTTCACAGGTGAGGCTGTACGGCTGTCTATGCCCAGGTACTGCAGGACTTTTCTGGAGGAGAAACTGCCATTGATTACGAAACTTCAGCGACAAGGACTCCCATGACACTGATTTGAGCAGAATTCCGGCTGCCTCAGGCAAGGCTCCAGTCGATCTCTCCACGCCCGTGCTCCTTCAGGAACTCATTGCACTTCCTGAAGTGCCCGTTCCCGAAAAATCCCCTGTACGCCGAGAGCGGGCTCGGATGGGCAGAGGTCAGCACCAGGTGCCGGCTCTCGTCGATGAGCGGGCGCTTCGAGATGGCGTTCCTGCCCCAGAGCATGAAGACCGTGGGAGCGGCCTCCCGGCTTATGATCCGGACAACCTCACCCGTGAACTCGGCCCAGCCGGTATTCCTGTGGGAGTCAGCCTCGCCGCGCCTTACGGTAAGCGAGGCGTTGAGGAGGAACACGCCCTCGGCGCACCACTTCCTGAGGCTCCCGGACTCCGGGATGACGAAGTCAGGATACTCGTTCTTTATCTCGGTGAAGATGTTCCTGAGCGAGGGCGGCTGCTGCACGCCGTCAGCGACGGAGAAGGCGAGCCCCTCAGCCTGCCCGGGCTCATGGTAGGGATCCTGCCCGATGATTACGCACCTGATGGAGTCAAGCGGCGTGAGACGGAAGGCATTGAACACCTTCTCCTTCGGCGGATAGACATCAAGCCCGTTCGACCTTTCCATCTCGGCAACGCGCATGGCGTTGATGAACGCCGGGGACTTCTTGGCGTCCTTCAGGACATCGCTCCACTCTGGCATTTTCCCTCCCGTAAATCCTGGGCCGCGAAGGCCTTAAACAGAAAAAGGCGGAATTCTCCGCCTTCTTCAAAATGGGGGGGGACTGCTCCCCCGGTGATTCCTGTCCCTGCCAGATCAGTCAGACTGGTGGCGGAGGAAGGCAGGAGTCGCGATGTTGTCCCTGTCGAGCTTGAAGCCGACCTCTGGCTCTGCGCCGGACTCAGCCTTGAGGACAGTGTTGCCTGACTGGGAGTTCCTGACATAGGCAGGAATCTCAACGCCTGAGCCGCCGAGGCCTGCTGCGGGAGCTGCCTTGATGCCGCCGAAGTCATTCTGCTGGGGCTGCGCTGCCGGACGGCCGCTCTCGGGGAGCTTGGTGATGACATCGCACTGGCCGATGCCGGTAACGATGGCGGTAACGCGGACAACGTCATCCTCGAGGGTGTCATCGATGGTGACGCCGACCTTGATGTTGGCGTTGTCAGCGGCGAAGCTCTGGATCCTCTCGGAGACGGTCTGGTACTCGGCAAGGCCGATGTCAGAGTTGCCGGCAACGTTGACGATGATGCCGCGGGCACCGTTGAGATCGACGGTCTCGAGGAGCGGGGAGGCGATGGCCTCCTTGGCTGCCTTCTCTGCCCTGTCCTCGCCCTTGGCCTCGGCAACGCCGATGAGCGCGGTGCCGGCGTTCTTCATGACCATGGTTACATCCTGGAAGTCGATGTTGATCTGTCCGGGACGGGTAACGAGGTCGGAGATGGCCTTGACGCTCTTGTAGAGGATCTCATTGGCTGCGTCAAAGGCGTTGACGATGCTGATGGTGCGGCCGAGGGCCTTGCTCAGCTTCTCGTTAGGGATGGTGATGAGGGAGTCAACCTCCTTGGAGAGCTTGGCGATGCCGTCTACGGCATAGTTCATGCGCTTCTTGCCCTCGAAGGAGAAAGGCTTCGTTACGATGCCGACGGTGAGGATGCCCTTCTTCCTCGCGAGGTTGGCGATGATCGGAGCAGCGCCGGTGCCGGTGCCGCCGCCCATGCCTGCGGCGATGAAGAGCATGTTGGCATCGCCGATGGCGTCCTCGATTGCCTTGGTGTCCTCCTCGGCAGCCTGCTTGCCGATGTCAGGGTTGCCGCCGGCGCCGAGGCCGCCGGTCAGGTTGCGGCCGAGCTGGATCTTCTTCCCGACCTTTGATCTCTCGAGAACCTGCGCGTCAGTATTGGCAACGATGAACTCAACGCCCTCAACTTCGTGGGACATCATGTAATCAACGGAGTTCTCACCGCCGCCGCCTACACCGATAACCTTGATGTTAAGCTTGAAATTACCATTGCTGGCGGTAGCGGCTGAGGAATCTGCTGACTTGTCCGCCGCGGCTTCCGTCTTCGGAGCCTCTGCGTCAGCACTCTTGATATCCACGAAACTGAAATCTGCCATACCCTTCTCCAATCTGACCGGGGACAAATCCCCCGATCCGGCAAAACTCATGAAAAACACTTTGCATTATATTATACGGTGAGAGCGGAATATTTACACGAATTTTTCGCGAGCTCACTCACACACTGGCTGAAATTGTACAGCCGGCGCTCCGGGAAAGCGGCGGCCTCCGGCAGCCGCCCTCCTTGAATTTCTCAGTCGTAGAACATGTTCTTGAGCCACCCGAGCGCCCTTCTCATGAGGCCCTGCCCGGAGGAGCCCGGGTAGTCCCTCGAGTCGTTCTCGTACTTGACCTGGTCCGCGGCGAACTTGAGGAGCCCCACGGCGGTCGCGAAGTCCGGCACGTTGATGTCGTCGGTCATGCCCTTCGCGAGGTTCGGCCGGCCGATTCTCACCGGGCAGTCGAAGTACGGCCGGATGGCGGCCTTGATGCCGTTGATTCTGGAGGCGCCTCCAGTGAGGACGACGCCGGCGCCAAGATCGAGGTGCATGTGCTGCGTGAGGAGCTTCGTCCTGAACTCCTCGACCTTGGCGCTCAGCATCTCGAACATGTCGCGGTAGCGGTAGGCGATGACGGTGGCGAGGACCTGAACCTTCACCTGGGTGCGCTCGTTGGTCCCGACGATGTCGACGGAGACGAAGGGATCCTTGCTCACCGAGTCGGGATCCGCCGAGCCGCAGTCAATCTTGCACTTCTCCGCGGACTCAATCGGGGTGTGGAAGGCGCTGCAGATGTCAGACGTTACGTAGTTGCCCGCGTTCGGGATGACGAAACTTGCCCAGGGCGCGCCGTGCTGGTAGATGACGCAGTCCATGGTGCCGGCGCCGATGTCGACGACGAGCGCGCCCATCTCCTTCTCGGAGTCGGAGAGCACCGCCTCGGCGGAGGCGAGCCCGGAGAACACCAGGCGGTCAACCGCGATATTGCCGACGCGCTCGACGCAGCTCTGCAGGTTGTTGATCTTCTCGGTGTGGGCCGTGATGAGATGGACCTTGACCTCCATCCTGTGCCCCTGCTGCCCGAGCGGGTTCTTGATGCCGGTCTGGTCATCGATGATGAACTCCTGCTGTATGGCGTGGAGGAGCGTGGTGGAGTCCTTCATCTTGATGTTGCGGGCGGTCTGGGTCGCGTCCTGGATGTCATACTCCGAGACGACGCCGTCGCTTATCGCGACCATGCCCTTCTCGTTGATGAAGCCGATGTGATCGCCGGAGACGCTCACCGTTGCGAAGCGGATCTGCAGATCCGAGCTCACCTCCGCCTTGTTCACCGCCCGGGTGATTGACTTGATGAGCAGGTTGATGTCGCTGACGTAGCCCAGCTTCATGCCCTGGCACTCGCTGACGCCGTAGCCCAGGATCTGGAACTCGCCGTCGGCCATCACCGCCGCGATGACAGCCTTGACCTTTGAGGTGCCTATGTCAAGGGCCACCACTGCGTCAGGCTTAATCTCTTCCTTTGTCATTGCTGTTCTCCTCCGGCTCATCTTCCTTCCAGCCTATCGCCACACCGGTATCGTAGCGAAGATCAAAATACGACGCCTGCGACCGGTTCCTCACGCGGCGGTAGACCGCCTGGAACCTGTTCAGCCTGTCTTCAAACCTGTCCGTGCTGCGCCCCAGGATTAAGGACTGCCCATTCTTCAGCACCAGCTTCCAGGAGTGCACCTGCGAGACGTCAACCTCCCCGATCTCAAGGCCGAACCTCTGCAGGTAGCTGTCGAGCTTCTGGTACCTGTCCCACATCTCGTCGGCCATCTCCTCGGGGCCCCGGAGATAGACGAGATCCGACTTCTCCCGGTCAAAGGGCGCCGAGAAGATTCCGTCGCGCTTCGAGTAGATCCCGTAGCTGTTCCAGAACGCGTCGGCATCCTTTATCGTGACGCTCACGAAGAGCGCCGACGGCCAGCGCTTCCTCACCGTAACCGTCCTCACCCAGGGGATGGTCTCAATCTCCTTCCTGATGTCGTCGACATCGAGCCCGAAGAACGAGTTGATCTCCCCCGAGCCCTTGAGCACATGCAGCACATCGTACTCATCGACCACATCGCCGCCGCCAGTTACGATTAGGCGGTCGACCGGGACGTCATCGCTGTCGTAGAGGTAGGCCTTGCACTCATAGAGGAGCACGGCGAACCCCGCGACAACAGCGAGGAAGAAGGCAAGGCCGAAGCACCAGTAGACGTTGGAGAGGAGCCTCTCCCTCCTGAGGCGCTCAAGCTCCTCTGTCTCGGGAGATCCCATGCCCTCCCCGGCGCCCGCTGAGCCCTGTGAGGCGGAATCCGCTCCGGTGCTTCCAGAGCCGGTGTCCGCGGCCTTTGACGAATCCCCGAACTTCTGCTCCCAGCCGGTGCCGTCATACCAGTGGCGTGGCTTCTTCTTCCTGCTGAAAAAGCCGAAGAAGCCGCCCTTTCTGCCGCCGTCCCCGCTCTCGCGCCTTACGCAGGCAGGCCCCTGCCTCTGCGGGCGGCCGCTCCTCTGCGGACGCCTCCGATCCCTTCTCAGCATGCCCAAAAGCACGGCTCCGCGGAGCCTTCCGGCCCCGCGCGCAGCCGCGCCATCCAGGAACTGTCTCATGCACAAGGGAGAGCCCTCACCTGAATTCCTTCATCTTCCCGAGGTCGAACCTCAGATCCGAGAGCGTATGGGCAACGTTCGTGATGTTGCCCGCGCCCTGCGTGAGGACGATGTCGCCCGGACGGACCATGTCGGCAAGGATCGCCGGAACCTCGCGCCAGGTCTCGGCGAATACCGGCTCGACGGCGCCGCGCTGCCTTATTGAGCGGGCAAGGCTCCTGCTGTCGACGCCCTGAATGGGATCCTCTCCCGCCGGATAGATGTCGATGAGGATGAGCGCGTCAACGGTCGAGAGCACCTTTACGAAATCGTCGTAGAGGTCGCGGGTCCTCGAGTAGCGGTGCGGCTGGAAAATCATCAGGAGGCGCCTCTCCGGCCAGCCCTGGCGGACCGCGTTGATGGTGGAGAGGACCTCGTTCGGGTGGTGCCCGTAGTCATCGACGAGGCGCACGGTACCCTCGTCGCCCTCGTGGAGGGTGAACTCGCCGTACTGCTCGAACCTCCTGCCGACGCCGCCGAAGGACTTAAGGGCCGCGGTGATGTCATCATCGGAAATCCCTGCGTCAGAGGCGACAGCCGCGGCGGCCGCGGCGTTCCTTGCCATGTGGAGCCCGGGGAGCGGCAGAGTGACGCTGAGCCAGTCGAGGCCGTTTCTCACCAGGCGGAACGTCGAGTGGTCGCCCTCCGGCTCGAAGCCCACTACTCTTACATCAGCGTCATCGGAGGTGCCGTAGGTGATTGTCGGACGCCCGATCCTGGGAACGACGCTCCTCACGCCCGGATCGTCGATGCAGACTACGGCAAGCCCGTAGAACGGCAGGTTGTGCATGAAGTTGACGAAGGCATCCTTCAGCTCCTCATAGGACTCGTGGTAGGTGCCCATATGGTCGCGGTCGATGTTGGTTACGACCTCGACGGTCGGCTGCAGGTGGAGGAAGGAGGCGTCGCTCTCGTCAGCCTCGGCGATGAGGAAGTCGCCCTCGCCCAGACGGGCGTTGGAGCCCCGCGCGTTGAGGCGCCCGCCGATGACGTAGGTCGGATCGCGCCCCGCCATGGCGAAGATGCTCGCGATAAGGGAGGTGGTCGTGGTCTTCCCGTGGGTGCCGGCTATCGCGATGCCGTGGCGGAAGCGCATGAGCTCAGCGAGCATCTCGGCGCGCTTCACGACGGGGATGCGCTCCTTCTGCGCCTCTTCGTACTCAGGGTTGTTCTTCCTGATGGCGGAGGAGACCACGACCACGCTGGCGCCCGTAACGTTCTCAGGCTTATGCCCGATGGAGATCTTCACTCCCACCTCGCGGAGGTGCTCGACGGCGGCGTTCTCCGAGAGATCGGATCCAGTCACCTCGTAGCCCTCATTCGCGAGCACCTCGGCTATGCCGCACATTCCGGTGCCGCCAATGCCGACAAAATGAATTCTCCTGACCCGGCGCATCCCGGGGACGTGGTATCCGTTCATCCTCTACTCCGCGCTCAAAAAGCGCTGCTCTCCGCCATTTTTCCTGAATGCCGCCCGCTGCCGCTCTGCCCTCAGCCTGCGGAGGCGATCCCCGCCTCATCCATGCAGATCCCCGCGATTTTCTCCGCAGAGCGCAGGACCGCGTTCTTCCTGAGCGCCTCAGCCATTGCTGGGAGACGGCCGCCGGAGATTATATCACGTATGATTTGGGCAGCCTTTTCAGCTGAAAAATCAGACTGCTGGAGAATGGCCGCGCCGCCTGCCTTAACGAGGGACTCCGCGTTCTTCGTCTGGTGGTCATCGACGGCGAAGGGGTACGGCACAAAGACTGCCGGCACATGCGCGGCCGAGGCCTCGGCGACGGTGAGCGCGCCCGATCTCGCGAAGAGGAGATCGGTCGACGAGAAGAGCCCCGCCATGTCGTCGATGAAGTCCGAGACCTTCACCGAGTCCATGCCAAGCGTATGGTATTTCGCCCTGACCTTCTCCGAATTCCCTGCTCCGGTCTGATGGGTGATGACGACACTGTCCCCGAGGCTCTTGAAGACCTCAGGGAGGCGCTCGTTGAAGAAGGCGCAGCCGAGGCTTCCGCCTATGACCGAAATCCTCACGGGCGACTCCTTCGTGCCCTTCGGGGACTCAGAGAGAGGCCTTGCTGCGAGCGCCTCAATCTCCGCGCGCACAGGGTTCCCGGTAACGATGGCGTCGCTCCGCTGTATGGCGCCGGGGAAGCCCAAAAGCACCTTATTGCAGAACTTCGCGATAAGGCGGTTCGTGAGCCCGGGGGAGGCGTTCTGCTCATGGATGATTACGGGAATGCCGAGGAGCTTTGCCGCGACGGCGCCCGGGCCGGAGGCGTAGCCGCCGAAGCCCACCACTGCCTTGGGGCGGAGATGCCTGAGGAGCGAGAGGCACTCGAAGAGGGATCTCGCGAGCATGAAGGGAGCTCCGAGCTTTCTCATGATGCCGTTCCGGCGGAGTCCCTGCACCTTGATGAAGTTGAGCTTTATGCCGTTTTTGGGCACAATCTTCTCCTCCATCCTCCCGCGGGTGCCGAGCCACTCGACCGCGCAGCCGCGCGACATCAGGACCTTCGCGACGGCAATCGCCGGGAACACATGCCCGCCGGTGCCGCCTGCCATGATGAGGATAAGGGGCTTCTCTCCGCTCACTGCGGCGCCCTGCTCTTTAGTCTCTGTCCCTGCCATTAAAATACCTCTCTCTCACCCTCACGTGGGCTTTCCTCACCGGAATTTTCCTGCTCCGCCCCGCCGGCCCCTGCCTCTTCGCCAACCGCAGCAGTCTCAGCGCCTTCCGGGCCATCCGCGCCGCCATCAGAGGCAGCGCCTAAAGCGTCATAAGAGCGGTCCGCTGCTGCGGTGGCCGCGGATACCGCCTGCGCGGCGGCCCTCGCCGCGGCCTCCTCGCGATCCTTCTCGGTACGGCCGTGCAGATCCGGAATCAGGCAGGCAAGCTCCGGGATCTCGGAGCAGCGCCGCTCGAAGTCGCAGCGGATCATGAAGGCGCAGCCCAAAGCCATCATGATGACGCTGGAGCCGCCGTAGCTTATGAAGGGAAGCGTCAGGCCCTTTGTCGGGAAGAGTCCCGAGGCGACGGCGATGTTGATGAAGACCTGCGAGAATATCAGGCAGGCGAAGCCGAACATGGCGTAGCCCTCGAAGAACATCCGGCGCTCGAAGGCGAGGCGGCTGTCGTGGAGGAGCCTTAAGACGTACCAGCCGAAAAGCGCGATGACCACGAGGCCGCCCACAAGCCCGGTCTCCTCGCTGATGATGGCGAAGATAAAGTCAGTGTGCGCCTCGGGGAGGTAGTTCATCTTCTGCACGGAATTCCCGAGCCCCAGCCCCATCATGCCGCCGCGACCGAAGGCGATGAGGGACTGCGTGAGCTGGAAGCCCTTCCCGAACGGATCCTTGAACGGCTCGAGGAAGGTCATGAGACGGGCCACGCGGTAGGGCTCCATGAGGACGAAGAGCGTGCAGAGCGCGCCTCCAACCACGACGAGCGCTATCACGAATATCCACCTGAGCCTCGCGATGAGGAACACGGCGAACGTTACGCCGCCCAGCACCGCCATGGAGCCGAAGTCCTTCTGGAAGAACACCAGTCCGAAGCTCAGGATGCCGAACACGATAAGGAGCGGGAACATGACCTTGATGCCCATCGACTTCTTCCGCTTCGCGTCAAGCTTTCTTGAAATCACGTCAGCGACGAAGATGAGCCAGCCGATCTTGATGAACTCCGCGGGCTGGAAGGTGAGAGGCCCGAGCTTTATCCAGCGCACCGCTCCGTGGGAGCCGTGGCCGACGAGCCTCGTTACGATGATCATGACTATCGCGGCGACGATGATCGTCCAGGAATAGCGCCTTACCGTGCTCACCGGCACCGTGAGGACAAAGGCCCCTGCGGCAATCGCCATGAGCATGTACATGATGTCGCGCTTCCCGAAATAGAGCGGATCGTCATAGGTGGAGGCGGCGAGCCCGACCGAGGCGGAGGTTACGGCGACGACGCCGAGGGCCATCAGGGCAAGAACGAGATAGAGGAGCTGCCAGTCAAAGAGCTTATACCTGACGCGCTTCTTCTTTTTGGGCTCCTCAGGAGCCTTTTCATCTGAGGAAGCCTCCGCTCCGGTGCTCTCTGCGCGGGCGTCTGCCGCGTCCCAGGAGCTGCCCTTGCCCTCCGGGGACTCCTCATCAGAGGAGGGATTTTCGGTGAGGACTTCTGACTGCGTGTCCGCGCCCGTCCCTGCTGCCTCCGGGGCCTGCCCTCCCTCTGAGGCTGCGGCATTCTCTCCTGCTGCGGGAGCATCAGGACGCTCGGCGCTGCCTTCCTCTCCAGCGGGCTTTCCTGGCTTGTGGGATACGGCCGAGACGGCCTTCCTGAAGAGGCTTGAGATAAGCGTTACGGATCCGGTAGCGATGCGCTCGGAGAGATCGGGGCTCTTCTGCTGAATCTCCTCACTCTCCTGATTATCCGGGCTCTCCGGCTCTGCGCCGCTTCCGGCCGCCGCTCCGTCGGAATCCTGTCTCTCCTCCGAAGCGCCGTCATCCGAGACGCGGATCCAGCCCTCATCATCCGGCTCTGCAGAAGGAGAGGCGGGCGAAGATTCATCTCCTGAGCTCTCCGACTCATCGCGGAGCACGCTGAGATCTATCTCGTCGCGGGAGCTGCCGCCTGGGGCGCTCTCCGGAGAAGCGGCAAAGCCGCCGTCAGACGAACCGCCCGCAAGCGGATCATCTGAGGCGGCAGTGCCCTGGAGAATTGGATCTGGGCTGCTGGTTTTCTCCTCTGACGCAGAAATGTCCGGAGACCTTTCGTCCCCGAACGCGAAGCCTTCCGGCAGTCGGCCGCGGGCATCCCTCTGAGGCTCCCCGAAGCCCGGCTCGCCGTCAAGCCCGCGGATCCTCCTCTTAGGCCTGCTGCCATGGAGAAAATCAAAGAAACTCATGCGGTTTCCTTAACCATGCGGATGAACTCCTCGCCGCGCACTTCAAAGTTTTTGAACTGATCCATGCTCGCGCAGGCAGGCGCGAGAAGGACGATGTCACCCTCCTTCGCGTCGGCTCTCGCCGCGTCAAGCGCGCTCTTCATGTCGGGAACGCTCACGGTCTTCTCCGCGGGCGAGGCGCTTATGATCTGAGCGGCGTCGCGCCCGAAGCAGTACATTTTTGCAACCGCCCCGTTCCTGAGGAGGTCTCCTACCGGCGCGAAATCCTGCCCCTTTCCGAGGCCGCCCGCGAGAAGGTAGATATGCGCCTCGGGGAATACGTCCCTGAGCCCGGAGACCGCCGCAAGCGTAGATCCCACGTTGGTGGCCTTGGAGTCGTTGTAGAAGGAGACGCCATTTACTTTCTCGACAAACTCGCAGCGGTGGCGGAGCCCCGGGAAAGTCCTGAGGACCTCAAGCTGCGCCGCCTCGGGGATTCCGGCGAAGTCGGCAAGCGCCATGGCGGCAAGCGCGTTCGAGATGTTGTGGCGTCCGACGATTCTCATCTCAGAGGCCCTGATCACATCACGCCCCTTCTTCATGAGGATGTACCCGCTGCCTTCCTTCCTCACGCCGTAGTCCTCACCGCTCTCGGTACCGAAGGTGATGTCGGGCCTGCGCGGCTCCGCTCCGGTCTCCCTGGCGTAGTAGTCAGGGAAGCTCCTTTTATCCTCGCGGTTCGCGGCGATGTGCTCGG
Organism: uncultured Pseudomonadota bacterium; assembly: GCA_900317945.1. GTDB lineage: Bacteria > Pseudomonadota > Gammaproteobacteria > Enterobacterales > Succinivibrionaceae > UBA2810. The sequence continues at coordinate 19,604 of ONIT01000026.1, read as the reverse complement.
CATTCCTGAAGATGCGGTGCTTTGCCATGCCGTACTTCTCGAGGCTCCCCTCATAGCGGTCAAGGTGATCCTCGGTTACGTTGAGGCAGACCGCGCCGACGGCCTTAAGGCTTGAGACGGTCTCGAGCTCGAAGCTTGAGAGCTCAAGGACGGCGAGCTCCGGCTCATCCTTAAGGAGTGAGAGGACCGGAACGCCGATGTTGGCGCCCATCTCGGTCTTAATTCCTGCGGCCTTCCCCATGAGCCCCAGAAGTGTCGTAACCGTGCTCTTGCCGTTTGATCCGGTTACGGCGAGGACCTTTGACCTGGTCTCGCGCGCGAAGAGCTCGACGTCGCCTGCGATGTCGGCGCCTGCCTCAGCTGCTGCCTTCATGGCAGGGTTATAAAGAGGGATGCCGGGCCCCGGTACGACCATCGAGGCGGTCGCGAAAAGCTCCGGCTGGAACTCTCCTCCGATGAACTTCACGTTCTCCGGGAGCTTCGCGCGGAGCGGCGGGTTCTCCCTGGTGTCGCAGACGATGGGGACAATGCCCTTCGAGAGGAGGTAGTTAACCGCCTCAAGGTTGCTGAGACCGAGGCCTGCGACGATTACCGGGCCCTTTCCTGAGGCCTTGCCTGCGCATTCGCACTTTACAGAAGCCATTTTCTCTCCTAGCGGATCTTGAGTGTCAGGAGCCCGAGGAGGACCAGCATGAAGGTAACAATCCAGAAGCGGACGATTACCCTGGGCTCCGGCCAGCCGAGCTTCTCAAAATGATGGTGTATGGGCGCCATGCGGAATATCCTCTTTCCGGTGAGCTTGTAGCTTCCGACCTGGAGGATTACCGAGACGGTCTCGAGGACGAACATGCCGCCCATGATGAAGAGGAGGAACTCCTCCCTGATAAGGACGCTGATGGTGCCGAGGAGCGCGCCCAGTGTGAGGGATCCCAAATCTCCCATGAAGACCATGGCGGGATAGGTGTTGAACCAGAGGAAGCCTATAGCGGCGCCGATGACCGCTGCGCAGACCACCGCCATCTCGTCAGAGCGGAGGATATAGGGGATGTGGAGGTAGCCTGCCTGCATGAAGTTGCCGGTTGCCCAGGCGGCGACGCCGAGGCCGGCGGCGACCATCGCGATCTGCACGATGGCAAGGCCGTCAAGCCCGTCGGTGAGGTTCACCGCGTTCGACGAGCCGACGATTACGCAGTAGACGAAGGGGACGAACAGGACGCCGAGCCCGGGCATGATGTTCTTGAAGAAGGGGACGACCAGCTGGGTCTGCTGCGGGGTGTCGGCGGCGAAGTAGAGCCAGAAGCCGATGACGAGCGCGGCTGCCGACTGCCAGAAGAACTTCCAGCGGGACTTGAGGCCGCCCGAGTCATGGCGCGAGATCTTGAGGTAGTCGTCGGCGAAGCCGATGGCGCCGAAGGAGACGATGGTGAAGAGCACAATCCAGACGTAGTAGTTCCGGAGATCGCACCAGAGGAGGACGGCAAGTAGCACGCTCGAGAGGATCATCACGCCGCCCATGGTCGGGGTGCCGTCCTTCTTCAGGTGGGTCTCGGGGCCGCAGGTGCGGACAACCTGCCCCAGGTGGAACTTCCTGAGCTCCTCGATGGTCTTGGGCCCGATCATGAGCGTGAACACCAGGGCCGTAAGGAGCGACATCACCGCGCGGAAGGTCTGGTAGGAGACTACGTTGAATACCGTGAAATGCGGTGTCAGCAGCTCTGCAAGGTAGTAAAACATGTATTAGTCCTCAAGCTCATGCCTGATAAAGTCAAGCACCTCGTTCATCTTCATGCCGTGCGATCCCTTGACGAGCACAACCGGCGAGAGGCCCTTCTCCCGGCTCTCCCTGAGATAGTCACGGATGCGCCCATAGAGCGCGTCCTTGTCCGGGAACGCCTCTCCGTGCCCCTCCTTGGCGGAGAGCGCGGCGAGCTTCCCGACCGTGAGGAAGTGCTCGATGCCGGACTCCCCCACAAGGCGCCCGACGCTCCGGTGGATCTCCTCCTCATGCTCGCCGAGCTCGCCCATGTCCCCGAGGATCAGCATCCTGTCGCCCCGGAAGCCCGCGAGGGTCGCGACTGCCGCCCTCACCGCGTCGGCGGACGCATTATACGCGTCATCGATCAAGGTTACCGGGCCGTGCCTCTCAACGCTGAGGCGGCCGGCGAATGGCTTCATGCTGCCGAGCCCCGCCGCGATGTCCAGAGGCTTCGCGCCGAGCGCGAGGCAGGAGGCGGCGGCAGCGAGGGAGTTCATGATGTTGTGGCGTCCGGGGACGTGGAGCTCAACCTTCGCGGTCCCATCGGGAGTTATAAGGGTGAAGGAGCCGCAGCCCAGGTCATCGAAGGAGACATCCGCGGCACGCACATCGCACTTTTCGGAGAGGCCGAAGCCGATTATGTCATGCCCCTCGGACTCATGGCGCCAGAGCGAGGCGAAGGGGCTCTCCATATTGATTACCGCGATGCCGCCCTTTTTAAGGTGATGGTAAATCTCAGCCTTCCCCGCGGCAACGCCATCAACGGAGCCGAAGCCCTCGAGGTGCGCCTCGCCCGCGTTGTTGATTACGGCAACGTCAGGCTTCGACCAGGCGGCGGTCGCGTCGATGTCGTGGAAGTGGCTCGCGCCGTGCTCCACAATCGCGTAGCGGGTTGCGCGGGTGAGGCGGAGGAGCGTCTTGGGGACGCCGACCGAGTTGTTGAAGTTGCCCTCGGTCGCGATGGTGTTCCCGAGGGGGCTCATTATGAGGGAGCACATCTCCTTGACGCTGGTCTTGCCGCAGGTGCCGGTGATGCCGAGGACCTTCGCGTGGGACTTCTCCCGCACGAGGCCGCCCGCGGCGGCATAGCCCCTCAAGGTGTCCTCCATGATGATCTGGGGGACGTCAAGATAGAGGGGCTTCGGGGTGAGGACCGCGACGGCGCCTTTCTTGACCGCGTCGGCGGCGAAGACGGTGCTGTCGTATCTTGCCCCGGGGAGAGCCACAAAAAGCCCGGGCACATGCTCCGGGCGTGAGTCGGTTGACACCTCGCCTACTGTCAGATCCTGGCCGATCAGCGTCCCGCCTGACTCCTTCTCAAGCTCTGACAGACTGAAATCTATCACCTGCGCTCTCCTTTTCCCTGCCCATTATTTTATTTTGCTGTTTAAAAGGGCTCCGGGCATAACGCCCGGAGCTCATGCCGCCAGTGGCAGCCAATTTTTAAATTCCGAGAATTTCCCGGACGGCCCGCTGATCGCTCCACGGGCGCTTCTCCTTCCCCACGATCTGATACTCCTCGTGGCCCTTCCCGAGGACCGCGACGGTGTCGCCCGGCTTTGAGGACTCTATCGCCTCGCGGATGGCATGGGCGCGGTCCGTGAAGTCCGTCCGGATCTCAGCCTTCCGCCCCACGCTGTTTACTGCCCCCGTAAAGCCCGCGGCGACATCGCGCCTGATGGCGGCCGGATCCTCGCTCCGGGGGTTGTCATCCGTTACGAACACCCGGTCGGCGAACTTCTCCGCGGCCGCTGCCATCAGGGGCCTCTTACCGTGGTCGCGGTCACCGCCCGCGCCGAACACGCAGGTGAGCGTGCCTCTCGTATGCTCGCGCGCCGCGGCAAGGGACTTCTCGATGCCGTCCGGCGTGTGGGCAAAGTCCACGATGACAAGGGGCGAGCCCTCGCGGGAGAACATCTCCATGCGCCCGACAAGAGGCCGGAGATCCGGAAGCGCCTCAAAAACTTCAGCTGCGTCCATGCCGTCCGCGATGAGCATCCCGGCGGCGGTGAGCGCGTTGTAGATGTTGAAGCTCCCAATGAGAGGAAGCGTTACCCGCCTCTCGGTGTCCTGGTATCTCACCGTGAAGGAGAGGCCGTTCCCCTCGACGCGGCTCTCGCGGAAGGAAAGAAGAGGCTCCTTTCCGCCCGTCGCCTCGCCGAAGGTGAATACCTTCCTGCCCTCTCTAACAAGGCGCTCCGTGAACTCCCGCCCGACTGCGTCATCCTGATTGATCACAGGAGCGTTCGCGTAGTCTCCGCGGACAAAGCTCCATTTTACCGCAGCGTACGCCTCCATGGTCTTATGGAAGTCAAGGTGATCGCGCGAGAGGTTGGTGAAGGCGGCTCCGCGGAACGGGACGCCCTCGACGCGCCCGCCGGCGATACCCTGGGAGGAGACCTCCATCAGGCAGCGGGTGGCGCCCAGATCAAGCTGCCTTCTCAGCTCCCGCTCAAGCTGAATGGGGCCCGGCGTGGTGTTCGCCGTGTGGTGAAGCTCCCCGGGGAAGCCGTTCCCGACCGTGCCGATGATGCCGCAGCGCCCGAGGGAGGGAAGGCCCTTCAGAGCCCTTCTTTTATTGATGGAGTCGGTGAGGAGGGACGCATACCAGGCGGTGGAGCTCTTCCCGTTGGTGCCCGTAACTCCGAGGAGATGCAGGTGCTCCGCGGGATGATCATAGAAGAAGGAGGCAAGAGCGGGAAGATATTTTCTGAGATCCCGGACGCCTATTGCAGGAATATCGGCGGGAACCCCCGCGGGAACTCCGGTGAAGTCGCCTGAGCCGTCAGCTGATGAGAGCTCATAGACAATTCCAGAGGCGCCGCGGGAGATGGCGTCTCCGATGTACTTTCTCCCGTCTGACGAGCTCCCGGGGAACGCGGCGAAGAGCGAGCCTTCTGCGCACTCCGTGCTCGACGCCGCGAGCTCAGTAAAGGAAACGTCAGCGGCGGAGGCTCTCACCCCCGCGCCAAGCGACTCCAGGTATGACGCTATCTCACCTGCGGCCTTCTTTATCATTTTGTGCTCCCGTTGCGCGCCACCCTGACGCTCTCTGGCCTGCCGCCCTTTTCATTCTCAGGCAGCCTGTCAGGCGGGATATTATAAAGCTGAAGCGCGGTTGACATCACGTCGGAGAACACCGGGCCCGACACAACGCCGCCGTAGAAGCCGTTCTTATGGGGCTGATTGACGATTACGACCATCGCAAAGCGCGGGTGGTCAACCGGGGCGAAGCCCGCGAAGGTGCCCACGTAGTCCTTGCCGTAGCCGCCCGCGACAGCGACCTTCGCGGTTCCGGTCTTGCCCGCGACCGAGTAGCCCGGGACTCCGGCCTTGCCGCCGGTTCCTCCCTCGACCACGGTCTCCAGGGAGCGCGCGATGTTGTCCATGATCCTCTCGTCAGCGATGCGCTCGCCCTTGGGGGGCTCGTCAACCCTGAGGAGCGACAGGGGCTTCCTGATTCCGCGGTTCGCGATGGTGGTGTAGGCGCAGGCAAGCTGCACGGGAGTGATGCGGAGGCCATATCCGAATCCCAGAGTCGCGCGCTCGATGTCGCTCCAGCGCGAGCGGTGCGGGACCATTCCGTCAACCTCGCCGATGAGGCCGGTGTTCTGCAGCTCGCCGAGGCCGAAGCTGTTGAGCGTGTCAACCATGTCGGAGGCGTTCATGCGGAGGGCGATGCGCGCCATGCCGATGTTGGAGGAGAACTTCAGGATCTCGCTCAGGTTGCCGCTCGCCATGTGATGGGAGTCGGTGATGATCTTTCCGCCGATGCCGAAGGGCCTGGTGTCGAACACCTCCTTCCAGTCGGTCGCGTGGTGCTCGAGCGCGGAGACGGCGATAATCGGCTTCACGGTCGAGCCCGGCTCATAGGTGTCGGTTACGGTGCGGTTCTTGGTCTGTCCGCCGTCCGGCTTTGACTTGAGGTTCGGGTTGAACGAAGGGGAGTTGACCATGGCCAGGATCTCGCCGGTCTTGACGTCAACCAGCACCAGGGAGGCAGAGACCGCGTCATGGTACTCCTGGGCGTACTTGAGGCTCCGGTAGGCGACGGCCTGCAGGCGCGAGTCGATGCTGAGGTAGATGTCATGCGCCTTCTCGCCCTGCCTGACGACGCCCAGGTCCTCAAGGACGTGGCCCTTCCTGTCGCGGATGACCTGGACCTTGGTGGGGCTTCCGGAGAGCCAGTCGTTGTAGCTGTTCTCGATGCCCTCAAGGCCGATGCCGTCAATGTCGGTGAAGCCGATGAGCTGCGCCGAGATCTCCCCCGTCGGGTAGAAGCGCCTGGTCTCGCGGCTCACGTGGATGCCGGGGATGCCGAGGCTCTCGATGTACTTTCCGTAGGAGTCGCTGAGCTGCCTCGCGAGGTAGACATGGCGGCGCTTGGGGTCGGAGAGCTTCTGCCTGAGCTCCTCCTCGGTCATGCCGGTGGTCTCGGAGAGGACCTCCGCGAGGTTCTTGATGCCGGACGCGTTCTCAAGGGAGCCGCCCTCCGCGATCTCCTTGCCGTCAGCCCAGACGGAGCGCACCGGGACCGAGACGGCGAGCTTCTCGCCGTTGCGGTCCATGATGATGCCGCGGTCGTTCATCACGGTCTGGGTCCTGAGCGCCCTCATGTCGCCCTGGGTCCTGAGCATTAAGGAGTCATTGACCTGGCGCCAGAAGAGCCAGCCCGAGATGATAAGGAGCCCCAGGATGACGCAGGCCGAGATGAGGCGGAAGCGGATGACGGGATAGCCAGGCATCGCTCCGGCGGACTCACTCTTTGCCCTCTCGGCGGCGCGCTCTGCGGCGGCCGCGTCAGCTGCGCTGCGGGGCCTTGCTCCGGCCTCGCCCCGCGCCCTCGCGCCCCGCCCTGAGTCAGGGCGTGCCCTGTCCCAGGAGCCCGCGCGGCGGGAGCGGCCGCCAAAGAGGCTTCCCAGCACGCCGTCAGCGAAGCCGCTTCCGTGGGGATCGGCCCTCATCACCGCGCCTGAAAAATGGCGGGTCTGTCCTGATCTCATTCCACTGTGTCTACTGGGCGCCATCGTCTGCTCCGTCGGAAATGTCGATTATCTGCTCTGAAAGGGTAGAAGGCCGGTACATGCCGAGCTTCTCCTGCGCAATCGAGCTAACCCTGAAATGCTCTGATAGTGTCTCCTTCTGGAGGAGCAGGTTGCGCCAGTCCTCGTCAAGGCGGTCTGCCTCCCTCTGGAGCCGGTTAATCTCGCCGGTCTCGCCGCGGGTCTCTGCCGTAACCGTTACGGTAAAGCAGCACACGGCCACCGTCCCCATAAGGAGAAGGAGGAATATGAAGTTGCGGAGGAGGCTCTTCACGATCTCCGCGAGAAGGAGGAATTTCATGCCGTTGCCCCCTTTGTATCTGCTGGCGCATCGCCCGTCTTCTCCGCGACGCGGAGCGTTGAGCTCCTGGATCTCGGGTTCTCCGCGCACTCAGCGTCCGTGGGCTTTATAAAGCTCCCGACGCGGCGCATGACAGGCTCAGTCTTAAGATCCTCGTCCCGCACGGGAAGCCCGAAGGGGATGTCCTTTTTACCGCTGCCGCCCTGCTCCATGCGCCTCACGAACTGCTTCACGATGCGGTCCTCCAGGGAGTGGAAGCTGATGACGGCAAGGCGCCCGCCCTTTGTAAGGACGCCGACGGAGGCCTCAAGAGCGAGGCGCACCTCCTCGAGCTCTGAATTTATATAAATCCTTATTCCCTGGAAGGTCCTCGTCGCGGGGTTCCTGCCCTTCTCATGGGTCGGGATTACCCTCGCGGCAAGCCCCGCGAGATCCGATGTCCTGAGGAAGGGCTTCTCCTCCCTGTCATGGACAATTGCCTTCGCCATCTTGAGGGCAAAGCGCTCCTCGCCGAAATCGCGGAGCACCGAGGCAATCTCGGAGACCGAGGCGGTGCTGAGCCACTCGGAGGCGGGAACGCCCTCTGTTGGGTCCATCCTCATGTCAAGGGGGCCGTCATGGTCAAAGGAGAAGCCGCGCTCCGCCTCGTCAAGCTGCGGGGAGGAGACGCCCAAATCGAGGAGGATGCCGTCGACGCTGCCCTTAATCCCGAGGCTCTCGGTCACGTCAGCGATTTTCGAGAAGCGGGAGTGGACGATGGTGAAGCGGCTGTCCTCAGCCTCAAGGGCCTTTCCGACACTCACGGCCTCCGGATCGCGGTCAATGCCGATGAGCCGGCCATTTGGCCCCAGGCAGCGGAGGATCTCGCGCGAATGGCCGCCCCTTCCGAAGGTGCCGTCCACGTAGATCCCGTCCTCCCTTATGGCAAGTCCGTCGACAGCCTCATGAAGGAGCACCGGTATATGAGCAAAGCCTGCAGCCATTCAAAACCCCAGGCGGTTTCCCGCCTTGCAAAAAGAGCTCCGGGACGGGCCATGGCCCCGTCCCGCATCATTCCCTGCCCTAGGCAGGACGCCGCGGAATGCCGCGGCGGAAAAAACTTAGAACGAGAACGACCTGAGGCTCTCGTCCGCTGACCAGTCGTAGCCGTCGAGGAGCTTCCTCTCCTCCTCCTCCTTCGAGGCGAGGACCGCGCTGCTCCAGATCTCGAAGTGGGAGCCGCTCCCCACGAGCGACACCTCCTTTTCGAGCGCGGCGAAGCCGCGGTGCCTCTGCGGGATGACGAACCTGCCGTTCCCGTCAAGCGTGAGATCCTCCGCGTTCCGAAGGAGCACGTTCTTCACCGCCCTCTCAGCCGGGTTGAAGTCCGAGAGCCCCGAGAGGCGGGCCTCAAGCTTCTCCCACTCGTCGAGCGTGTAGAGGAGGAGGAAGCGGTCGCGCCCCACGGAGGTGGTGAGCACCATGCTCCCCCCGGAGAGCTTCCGGAGATCGTCACGGAACCTTGAGGGCACCGCAAGGCGCCCCTTGGCGTCAAGGCTCAGCTCATAGGTTCCGCGGAACATCATCTACCCCTGGTCATCTCACCGGGACTGAAGGCGGCAATCCGGGATTTTCCAGTCCGGAGTGCACCGGACTCCACTTTCGCTCCAAAAACCGCCACTTCAATCCACTTTTCCCCACTTTCGTATTTTAATAAGTGTTCATAATACATTCAAGCCGGAGGCGCAAATTAGCAAAGGCCGTCAAAAAATCCGAATAAATACGCTCGGAAACCGCACAAATGCTGTAGGATAGCGGGACGGACAAAACAGAAGGGAGGGGCGGAAACGCCTGATAACAATGAACAGGCTTGATGACGCGACAAAAAGACAGATTGACGAGCTCTCCTTTGAGCTCTCCGGGCAGATCGACTCAGTCGACACCGGGCTCGGGAACCAGTCCTCGGAGGGCGTGAAGCTCACGCTCGCGGTGATGGGGCTCATGGCGTCACTCCTGAGCCGCGGCGACCGTGATGTCGCGAGGAGGCTCAGCGACTTCTACGCTGAGGGCTTTGACCATCCGGAGAGCTTTGAGAAGACCCTTGAGAAGGCGAAGGCCTACGCCGGGAACGTCGCGGCGCGCGACAGGATCCTCAACACCATCAGCAGCGTCATTATCGCGGACGGCAGGATCGGCGACGCGGTGAGGGAGAAATACCATCAGGTCGCCCTGGCGATCGGCGGAACCGTCGAGGCGGCGGACGAGCAGATGGAGAGGAGCGTCAACCGCTACCTCTGAGCGCTCCTGCGCAGGATGCAGAAATGCGCTGCGCGCCATTTTAAGTGATTTTATCAGGGGCCTCGCTGAGGGGAACTGTTCCCTCCGGGGGCTCTTTTTTTCCTCTGCCGCAAATTCTCATACACTCCCCGAAATGGTATAATCCCGCCGAGTTCAATACGGCTAAGCCGAAAGAGGAAAGACAATGCAGAGAATAATGCTTCGCGGCAAGCTCCATCAGGCCCGCATCACCCAGTGCGTTCTAAACTATGAGGGCTCGTGCAGCATTGACCTTGATCTTCTTGACGCGGTAGGCATCCTCGAGAACGAGCAGATCGACATCTACGACGTGAACAACGGCGCGCGCTTCCACACCTACGCCATCGCCGGCGAGAGGGGCTCCAAAATTATCTCCCTGAACGGCGCGGCCGCGAGGTGCGGCGCGGTTGGTGACACCATCATCATCGCGGCCTACGGGCTCTTCGATGACGAGGAGGCGAAGACCTATCAGCCGAAGTTCGTCTACCTCAACGAGAAGAACGACATCGTCAGGATCGGGAAGTCCATCCCCGTGCAGCTCGGAGAGTAGGATGCCCGCTGCCATTTCGCTAATCGTAGGGCTCGGTAACCCGGGCGCCGAGTACGATCACTCAAGGCACAACACCGGCGTCGACATGCTGATGGAAATCGCGAGGAAGTACGGCGCCGACCTCCGCGCTGACTCCAAGTACAAAGGCATGCTCGGGGAGTGCTCGATTAAGGGAGAGAAGGTCCGTCTCCTCTTCCCCACGACCTACATGAACGAGAGTGGGCGCTCGGTCGCCGCCCTCGCGAACTTCTACCGCATTCCCGCTGAGAATATCCTCGTCATCCACGATGACCTCGACCTTGTGCCCGGAGCCCTAAGGCTCAGGAAGGGAGGCGGCGACGGCGGGCACAACGGGCTCAAGAGCATCATCGCCTGCCTTGGCGGCAATAAGAACTTCTGCCGGCTCCGGGTCGGCATCGGGCACCCCGCGGACCGCTCGCAGGTCATCGGGCATGTGCTCGGCAGGCGCTCCGCGGCTGAGGCCAAGCTCTTCCAGGCCGCTGCGGACGAGGTCTTAGAGAACATCGAGACGCTCGTCAAGGCAGGGCCGGATCTCGCTATGAACAGGATAAACGCGTTCCGCCCGGCGGCAGCCTCCTAAGAGAGCCCTGCTGCCAGGGCTCCCAGGAGAGCAGAATACAGATTTCAAGGAAGTCCCGCACAAACGGGACTTTTGATTTATCAAGGAGATTTAAGAAAATGGGATTTAACTGCGGAATCGTCGGCCTCCCCAATGTCGGCAAGTCCACGCTTTTCAACGCATTAACCAAAGCCGGCATCGCGGCTGAGAACTTTCCGTTCTGCACAATCGATCCCAACACCGGCATAGTGCCGGTTCCCGATGACAGGCTCAATAAGCTCGCCGCCATAGACCACCCCGAGAAGATCGTTCCCTCCACCATGGAGTTCGTCGACATCGCCGGACTTGTGAAGGGCGCCTCCAAGGGCGAGGGTCTCGGCAACAAGTTCCTGGAGAACATCCGCGAGACTGACGCCATCGCCCACGTGGTACGCTGCTTCGAGAACGAGAACATCATCCACGTGAACGGCCGCATCGATCCCGCCGACGACATCGACACCATCAACATCGAGCTCGCGCTCGCCGATCTCGATGTCTGCGAGAAGGCGAGGAACCGCGTCGTCAGGAAGGCAAAGAGCGGAGACAAGGAGGCTATCAAGGAGAACGCAGTCCTCGACAAGTGCTACGCGCAGCTCTCCGACGGCAAGGTCCTCCGCGCGCTGAAGCTCACCGACGCCGAGAAGGACATCATCAGCTACCTGCAGTTCCTCACCCTGAAGCCCGTCATGTACATCGCGAACGTCGCCGATGACGGCTTCGAGAACAACAAGTATCTCGACATCGTGAGGGGCATCGCCGAGACCGAGGGAGCAGTCGTTGTTCCCATCTGCGCCGAGACCGAGTCGGAGCTCGCCGGCATGGACGAGGCTGACAGGGAGGAGTTCATGAAGGACCTCGGGCTTGAGGAGCCGGGACTCAACCGCGTCATCAGGGCAGGCTACAAGCTCCTGGGCCTCCAGAGCTTCTTTACCTCGGGCGGCAAGGAGTCCCGCGCCTGGACCATCAGGGTCGGAGACACCGCGCCGAAGGCCGCCGGCAAGATCCACAGCGACTTCGAGAAGGGCTTCATCAGGGCTCAGACCATCTCCTATGAGGACTACATCAAGTACAACGGAGAGGCCGGCGCGCGTGAGGCCGGACGCCTCAGATCCGAGGGCAAGGACTACGTCGTCCAGGACGGCGACGTCATGAACTTCCTCTTCAACGTCTGATAGGAAGACACCGGCACTGCCCTGCTCCCGGAGTGGTGATTCATGCGGCAGGGCCGGTGCAGGCTCAGCAGTGAGTTCTGAATATAAAGGCCTGCGGCATCAGCCGCGGGCCTTTTTGATGGCAGAAAACAGGCCATCACGCTCAGCCTGCATTATCAGTATTTGGTGAAGAGATAAATGTAGTACCCGATGAGGCCGGCGATCAGAAGCGCAAAGGCACTGCACCCTTGTTTAGGGCCAAGCCAGAACATCAGACCAAGACATAACCCACCAAGGCACTGAAGAATAAGCCAGAACATCGCGAACGCTCCTTGCCGGATGCTGTCGGAATGAATTGAATTTCATAAGGCAGCCGGACAGATGTATCTCCCTGGAAGATTTTTGCTGACAGAGGTTATTCTATGCTCCAGCGAGCACATTGGCATAATACGTCATTTTACAGCACACGTCAAAAATCTCTTATTCATGCAGAAGAGCGCTGATTTGCCGGCATTCACTTAGAATCCCATTGCCATCAGGCAGCTGCTGATGCCGTCTGCTAAGGTGCTGCAAAAAACTTGGGAAATACGCCGCCTCCGAATAGGAGAAGATCAGAGAGCAGGCACTGTGATATAAGGACAGAAACAGTATGGAAACAAAAAAAATGCTTTCAGACCGAATGATGTAAATTTCGGAAGGAAAAATCAGAACTGCGTGGCAGGGGTAGAGAGACTCGAACTCCCGAATGACGGAATCAGAATCCGTTGCCTTACCAACTTGGCGATACCCCTAGAAGAAACAGATGGCTGGGATGGATGGACTCGAACCATCGAATGGAGGGATCAAAACCCTCTGCCTTGGCCACTTGGCTACACCCCAAGCAGTAAAGCAACAACCAACTGCTAGTTTTCAGTGGCAGGGGTAGAGAGACTCGAACTCCCGAATGACGGAATCAGAATCCGTTGCCTTACCAGCTTGGCGATACCCCTGTGGTGGCTATGACGGGACTCGGACCTGTGACCTCCGCATTATGAGTGCGATGCTCTAACCAACTGAGCTACATAGCCGTGAAAACGAGGCTCATTATAGAGCAGTGTTAAGAGTGAGTCAACAGTTATTTAACATTTTGTAAGAAATCGCCTGAAGGCTCATGGAGTTTTTTCGGATACACCTGATTTCATTATGTTTTAGGAAACTGCGGGACGGCACTGTCATGCTGTATCCAAATGGCGTCACCGAGGCGGAGCTCGTCTTTTGTATGCAGCAGATCCGCATCCGACATTCCGGAAACCTGAAGCATCAGGAGCGAATGCAATTCATCGAGGCCAAGGACCAGCTGTCCTGTCCTCACGTAAAAGGATGGACGTTCAGATGAGAGCAGAATCTCGATCCCGTCACTGAAGAGCGTTACTGAAAATGTAGGAACTTCCTCTTTCAGGCTGCCATCAATCCTTATCCGTCCGTCAGAAGCACAGCGGATTTGCGGGAGGCAGCGGTCTGAAACGCTGTACTCACTGCAGATGACAAGCGTCACCCTTCTGAGGATGCCAGTCGCCTCCTCACAGGCCAGCTCCAGCAGATCATAGCTTCCATGACAGAGGACAAAGTAACTGAGACTCCTGCGCTCCTGCTCAAACACCAGCTTCAGGGGAAAGTATTCCTCATTTTCAATTCTGGAGACGGCCTTCTCCAGGCTTTCCGGGACTATACGCATTCATCACCATTTGTCTCTACGAATCAGCCTGATGACGCATGCCATCAGAGTGTGCCTTCATCAGATGCCGAGTTACAGGACTCTCAGCCTTCTTCCTGTATTTCCTGATAATGGGCATTAAAAGCCTGCGCATCCACACCGGAGCGAGCCTCAGGTCGCTGAAGAAGGAGTCTTTATTCGGCTCTGTCTCTATAAGCTCAGCTATCCGGCCTAAATCCACACTGCCGGCCTGCCCTTTGCCTATGGCCTTCAGTGCCTGAACCAGGCAGGCCGCGAGGTCTGTCCTGTATATGAAGTTGCGCGGCACGCCACGCTTGAATTCGAGGGTACGGCTGCCAATCCGTATTCTTCTGGCGCATCCGTCCGTCAGGAACGTGCTTGTCACCGGCACCTGATCGGACAGCCCCAGCTCATTGAGCGCTGTAACGCCTGCGGGGAGGATGCGGGCGCCGTCACGCCTCGCGATGCTCCGAGCGATCTGAGCCATTCCGGGCATGACAGCGCCAAACCTGCTCATCTGAGGACGGCAATAGATGCCATGAGAGAGACGAACAATATCACCGTCTGACACCAGACGGGAGAGCACATTGCCGACGAACTCGGCATTGTACTCTGGATAGTCAGTCCTGAAGATTACCGTGCCCGGAGGAACGTCCCGGATTAGCTGTTTTAAGGGGCTATCTGCTTTCATACCTTTGAAATATTTGCAATATTTCCCACTTTTTGCCACAAAATTGGCTTTGCCGCTGCTCTCCGGGGGCAAAATCCTTCTCTCCGGAACAGGACAGCGCCGCCAAGTAAAAAACACCAGGCGGCGCTGCAGTCATTCCATGCTGAAGGTCGGCTCCCGGCCCTGCAGCACTCTATTCTACGCGGTCTTTTCCGTTCTTATTCACGTCCTGCATGGCCGCACGGAACAGCCTAAGCCCAGTCTCGCGGTCAATGTACCTGCTGACGTTTTTGGCGTCCTTAAAGAAGTCTTCAGCTGCATCATACGCCCTGCCGATTGCCGGATCGATCTCCGAGAGCTCCTTTTTCTCCACGTCATTGAGGCAGTATGCAAAAAACGCCATCCAGCGCTCAGGCCTTGTCATGCTGCTGAGCGGCTTTCCGTCTTCCCGCTTGAACTTCGGAACCTCGAGGAAATGCAGCCCCATGCCGTTATCCAGCAGGTCGCCGGTTTCGAGGTTGTGAAAATGATAGTCTGAATACCAGGATTTCTTTTCCAGAAGGCCGTAGGAGAGGATGCTGACCGTGGCGCACGGATTCAGGTCGTACTCCGGCTGGGCGCTATACATCGTCGCGCAGCAGGCAAGGGGGAGCGCTCTGGATTCCATGTAATTCACGAGCTGCAGCTCGGCAAAGATGTGCTCCTCATCGCCGAGCTCGCACCTTGCCGCAATACGAGAGACCAGATCCCTGTCGCCGTGAACCGGGAGCTCCATGGGAGGCATGCCGAAAACATATCCGAAGAGCTCGTCATTCATAAGGCTGTACTGCCCTCTTTCAATCTCTGCCCTGATTGTCTCTTTAAGTTTATTGATGTCCATCTTGTTCTTTTCTTCCTTTGAGTCAGTATCTTCTAATCTGAAGTCACATATCTGCTGGTCTCTCTCCGCATTCATCCGGCCTTCAGCCTTGATGCGGCGAACAGAAACCGCAGCTACCTTATCCTTTTCATTGGTGGTGCGGAGCGCTTTCTGTTTACGGCAGAATATTAGCCTGCCGGGCGTGGCCGTTCAAATTTTATCTATGCTCAATATGTCATTGTTGGTCATATCATGTAAAAAACATCATTCTGGCTAATCAGGGAACAGTCAGCTGCCCCGGAGCGCTGGCAGCATGATGCAGGAGTGAGGCGGAACTGAGGCAGGATCCCGTTCGAAACAGGGAAAGAGAGCCTCAATAATGGTATTATCACGTCTCTTGACAGAGCATAAAGGAAGAGCGCGCCGGCCGGGCCGGGAAACTGAGCGAGGAGAAAAAATGAAGTTCTATATCCACACCTGGGGCTGCCAGATGAACGTCTATGACTCGGAGAGGCTCGCAGATCTCCTCACGGCGAACGGCTATGAGGAAGTTTCTGAGGCGGAGTCAGCCGACATCATTCTCCTCAACACCTGCGCCGTCCGGGAGAACGCCAAGGAGAAGATCTACCACCAGCTCGGTCGCTGGAAGGAGCTCAAGAAGGCAAATCCCAGGATGATCATCGGTGTCGGCGGCTGCGTCGCGTCAGCTGACGGCGAGGAAATCTTCCGCCGCGCGCCCGAGGTTGACATCGTCTTCGGACCGCAGACCATGCACCTCGTGCCCGGAATGATTGAGAAGGTTCTAGCAGGCGGTGGCCGCCAGATCGACATCTCCTTCCCGGAGCTCGAGAAGTTCAATATCCTGCCTCCCATAGCGAGGGGCGCCCCGTCAGCCTACGTGACCATCACCGAGGGCTGCTCGAACTTCTGCACCTACTGCATCGTGCCCTTCACGAGAGGCCCCGTGGTCTCGAGGACCGTCAGGGAGATTATGGAGGAGGTGCAGCGCGACGTAGACTCCGGCGTCCGGGAAATCCATCTCCTGGGGCAGAACGTCAACGAGTTCGCAGGGCTCAACGAGGACGGTTCCGAGAGCTCGCTCGCAGAGCTCCTCTACAAGGTCTCCGCGGTTGAGGGAGTCGGCAGGATCCGCTTCACGACGAGCAACCCGAAGGACCTCAACGACGAGACCATCGCCGCCATCGGAGAGCTTCCCAAGATCGCCTCCCACATCCATCTTCCGGTGCAGAGCGGCTCTGACCGTATCCTTGCCCTGATGAACCGCCCGTACACGGCGGAGTCCTACCTTGAGAAGGTAGGGAAGCTCCGCGCCGCCCGCCCCGGCATCAGCATCAGCTCCGACTTCATCGTGGGCTTCCCCGGGGAGACCGACGACGACTTCGAGGAGACCGTAACGCTCGCGGATCAGGTGGGCTTTGACCAGAGCTTCAGCTTCGTCTACTCGCCCCGCCCCGGGACCAGGGCCGCGGCGATGAAGGATCCCGAGACGCTTGAAAACAAGAAGGAGCGCCTCTACTGCCTGCAGAAGCACCTTACGGCAAGCGCTGACTCCATCTCGCTCCTCATGAAGGGAACGGAGCAGGTAATCCTTGTCGACGCCCACGCGAAGAAGGATCCTGACGGGCACTCGTACCAGGGAAGGACCGAGAACAACCGCATCGTGAACTTCCGCTCGGACAAGGACCTCATCGGCGAGTTCGCGCGGGTGAGAATAGACGAGGTCCTGCCGCACAGCCTCACAGGCTCTATAATAGAGGGAAATTAAAACAGCAGGAAAGGCAGCGCCCGGGGAGTCCTGGCTATGGCTCCCTCCTTTGCGCTGCCCTTCCCGCCGGAGCAGCTCCGGCGTGATTTTGAGGACGGTCTTCCGTCCGGGAACGTGACTTGAGAAAAACAGAAACAGACGAAATCATCCTTGAGCCGGAGAACATCTACCGGCTCTCCATGCTCTGCGGCCCTGGGGACGAAAACCTCCTCCAGATTGAAAAGCGCCTGGGCGTTGCCATTGAGTACGACGGAGGCAGCTTCAAGATAACGGGCTACCCCGGCGACATCAAGGCGGCCGAGCACGTGCTGAACGAGCTTTACACCGACACCGCGCCGATAAGGGGCAAAATCGGCGAGATTGCCCCGGAGGATGTCCACCTCGCGATACAGAGCGCCGGAGCCCTCGAGAAGGACGACGCCGATGACGAGTTCGGGCGCGACACCACCATCAAGACGAAGAAAGGCAACATCAAGCCACGCTCCCACAACCAGGCGCAGTACGTCTCTGACATCACCTCCCATGACGTAACGTTCGGCATCGGGCCCGCGGGATCCGGCAAGACCTACCTCGCTGTAGCGGCCGCGGTTGACGCGCTTGAGAGGCAGGAGGTGAGGCGCATCATCCTCACCCGCCCCGCTGTTGAGGCCGGCGAGAAGCTGGGGTTCCTTCCGGGCGACCTCGCGCAGAAGATTGATCCTTACCTGAGGCCCCTCTACGACGCCCTCTTTGAGATGCTGGGCTTCGAGCGGGTCGACAAACTCCTCGAGAGGCAGGTCATTGAGATCGCCCCTCTTGCCTACATGAGAGGCAGGACGCTGAACGACGCCTTCATCATTCTCGATGAGAGCCAGAACACCACCATCGAGCAGATGAAGATGTTCCTTACGAGAATCGGCTTCAACTCCCGGGCCGTCATAACCGGCGACATCACGCAGATCGACCTCCCGAGGCACATCAAGTCCGGCCTAAAGCACGCGATTGAGGTTCTCACGGGAGTCGAGGGGCTCGCCTTTGACTACTTCACCTCGACCGACATCGTGCGCCATCCTGTGGTCGCGAGAATAGTCAAGGCCTATGACAGCTACGACAAAAAGCAGGAGCAGGAGGCTGCCGAGAAGGCAGCCGCGGCGAAGGCTGCTGCCGGCGCTGTTGCAGGAAGCCACGAGGCCGGCACCTATGCGCCTGTTGCAGGGAGGGAGACAGATTGAACCTGACGCTTGATCTTCAGATCGCCTCAAGGAGCTCTGAGGGGCTGCCCTCTGAGGCCGACTTCCGGAAATGGGCTGAGGCCGCGGTAGAGGACTTCAGGGACGACGCTGAGGTAACCATCCGCATCGTCGACGAGGCGGAGAGCCATGAGCTCGATCTCAACTACCGCCACGTGGACCGCCCGACCAACGTTCTCTCCTTCCCCTTCGAGTGCCCGCCTGAAGTGAAGCTCAATCTCCTCGGGGACCTCGTCATCTGCCGTGAGGTGGTAGAGCGCGAGGCGAAGGAGCAGAACAAAACCCTTGCTGAGCACTACGCCCATATGACCGTGCACGGCTGCCTCCACCTTTTGGGATACGACCACATCACCGACGAGGAGGCCGAGGAGATGGAAGGCATCGAGACCAGGATCCTCACAGAGAAGCTCGGCTTCGCGGATCCCTACGCCTCTGAGAAGGCATGAGGCGGACACAGAGGAATTAAGGAAGGAGAGGATTTCCCCCGAGGAGATGAAGCAGGATCCGGGACACTTGGCAAACATGAGAGATGACAGAGTGAACAAGCAAGACGAAGAGAAGGAAAGCGCTGTATCAGCGGCGGCCGGGACAGAGCCTGCCGCAGGGCCGGAGAGGGATGATGACACCGTTCCGGAAACTGAGGCTGAGAGAGGAGACTCTGACGCCGCGGAGCAGGCCGCTTCCGCAGATGGATCTGCCTCAGCAGAGGAGCCGGAGGAGCACGAGAAGGAGGATGACGGCATCCTCGACCGCTTCTTCAGGCTCTTCCACAGCGAGCCCAAGGACAAGTCGCAGCTGGCCGACGTCATCCACGAGGCGCGCGAGAGCGAGATCATCGACGAGAATACCCACGACATGATCGAGGGCGTCTTCGAGATCTCGGAGCTCCGCGTAAGGGACATCATGATCCCGAGATCTCAGATTATCGTCGTGCACGATGACGACACCGAGGAGAATATCCTCAGCATCATAGCGAGCTCAAGGCACTCGCGCTATCCTGTAGTAGGAGAGGACATCGACGAGATCAGGGGGCTCCTCATCGCGAAGGATCTCCTCATCTACCGCAATACCCATCCGAAGACCTTCAATATCAGGGACTTCATGAGGCCGGCGACCGTCATACCGGAGAGCGTCCGGGTTGACAGGCTCCTCAGGAAGTTCCAGAAGGAGAGGTACCATCTCGCGGTCGTCGTGGACGAGTTCGGGAGCGTCTCAGGGCTTGTAACAATCGAGGACGTGCTGGAGCAGATCGTGGGCGACATCGCGGACGAGGGCGAGAAGAAAGGGACTGACAACATCAAGGCCGTCAACTCCAGCAGCTACCTCATCTCGGGCGTAACGCCAATCGAGGACTTCAACGAGAAGTTCGGTACGGAGTTCAGCAATGATGACGCCGAGACCATCGCCGGGCTCATAATCAAGACCTGCGGTCACCTGCCCGTCAAAGGGGAGACCATAGTGCTTGCCGGGAAGTTCAAGTTCAGGGTGGTCAACGCGGACAAGAGGCGCGTGAAGCAGCTGGAGCTCAGGCTCGGAGGGACCGAAATTTTTTCTGTAAATTAAGGCGTCTATGACTTTGTTTGTTTGAAACTGGACTTATTTCAAGTCCGTAATTTCATTATCAATGTTATC
>ONIT01000027.1 GCA_900317945.1 uncultured Pseudomonadota bacterium | reverse complement strand
ACAGGTGGGATTAGCCTATTCAAGCTGGAAACGCCGTATGCGGATCCGCACGTACGGTGTTGTGAGAGGTGTGATGCTAAAACATCCGCCTACTCGATTATCCGAAAGAAGTGCTCAGTCTCTTTTATCAGTTGATGCTGATTACCTTGCCCTTCTTCGGCTGCTCCTTGTTCAGAGTTACTGACAGCACGCCGTTCTCGAACGATGCGCTGATGTTCTCAGCGTCTGCGTCAGGAATGCTGAAGCTCCTCTCGTAGGTGCCGCTGGTGCGCTCATGGATGATGAACCTGGGCTCCGCGCCGGCGCTCTCTGCCTTCGCTGCCTCAGGCTGAGCCGCGCTGCCATCTCCCGCAGCCTTCGCTGCCTTAGCTCCTTCACTGCACTCACCATCTTCGGACTTGCAGCAGCAATCGGTGTTGTGCTTTGCCTTGACCGAGAGAACGCCGTCGTTGAAGGACATCTCGATGTCCTCCTTCCTGACGCCGGGGAGCTCAGCCTTGAGCTCGTAGTGATCGCCTAGGTCGCAGAGGTCTGCCCTGAAGGAGTCGCCGGCCTCAGCCTCGTCATCCTTGAAAGTGCTGTCGATGTGGTCAGCGAATTCGGAAACCGGGCGCGCAAGGCTCCTTACGATATCGAAAATAGTAGGAGTGCTGCCGAAATCATCATCATAGAACCTTGACATAACTTATGCCTCCGTTAGCCGGGAACATCAGGCGTTCCCGAAATTGTCCGTTTGTTTTTTCTTTCTGTCTTTCTCTTACACTTACCTATCTAGGGGCGGGGAGGGCAAAATCAAGAAAAATAAAGCTGATTATATTTTTCGGAAAATCACTTGAAAGCCGGGGATCAGGCCCCATATAACGGCACTTATTGCGCGCGGGGCCCGGAAAAGGCTAAAGAGCCTGCGGAGCTTACGGCTGCTCAGCCTTCGGCGCATCCTCTGCCGCGGCGGCCCGGAGCTCCTCATCGGAGAGCCCCGACCTGTTGGTACGGCTGATTCGTCTCACCCTCTGAGGGGCGGCAAACGCCAGGATGATCATCAGTGCGAGCAGGAAAAGGCCTGCCGTTATGAATACTGCGGACACGTTCCCGGCAGCATTGGCGACCATTCCCCCGGTTACCGGCCCGATGGCGCTTCCGAGCATCTGCGCGGAGAACTGCAGGCTGAACGCGCTGCTCCTTATCTCCGTCTTTGTCGCAAGGATAAGGATGGAGTTGGCGGACGGGATCACGCCGGCAAAGCAGAAGCCGTAGATGAAGAACGCCGCGATCAGGACGCCGAATGATGATGAGAATGCGACAGCCGAGCAGCAGGCCCCTCCGGCAATCCCCGAGACAACCATCATCCTGAAGAAGCCGAAGCGCTGTCCGCACCAGCCCCAGATCGGGGCGGCGATGGCGCCGGCGAGCCCGAACACGGAGAAGATTATCCCGGCGTGCGAGGCCGCCTTCTCAGCCGTTCCGGAGATCTCGTTGACAAAGAGCGCCATGAGCGGCTGCTGCATGAGCCAGGCAAGGGCTGCGAGCGAGGTGACAGTCAGTACGGTCAGTATGACGCTGTCGTGGAGGAGGCTCCGGTATGCTCCCTTTTCGCCGCTCTTCTCGTCCTTCTTCCTTCTGGGCTCCTTCACCGTAAAGGAGACAAGGAGACCGAGGAACAGCAGTATGAGTCCTGCGATGAGGAAGGCGGATCTGATGCCGAAGCTGTCGGCGAGGAGCCCGCCGAAGAGCGGGCCGAACACTGTTCCCGAGATATGGAAGCCCTGAAGGGTGCCCATGGCAATGCCGATTTTCTCCTTTGGCGCCCAGGCTGAGGTTATCGAGAGGGCAATGGGGAGCATGCCGGCGCCGAAGCCCTGCAGGGCTCTCGCGAGGATGAGCTCGGTCGGGCTCCTAGCTATGAAGAAGAGGAAATAGCAGATCATGATGGTGAAGCAGGATCTGAGGAACATGGGCTTCCTGCCGTAGAGATCCGCGAGCCTTCCCCAGATCGGGGCCGCCACGAAAGTGATGAGAAAGCTAATCGAGAAGGCGATGCCGGTCAGCAGGTTGACATCCTCTGGTGCGGCCCCGAGATCGCGGGCGATGAAGAGCGGGAGGAACGGGATGACCATGGTGTAGCTCCCGCCCATCATGAATACTGCCGCTGACATTATGGCAAGCGCTATTTTCCAGTTCATTCAGTCCCTCCTCCTGGCATGGAGCGGAGACGCACTGCCTCTCTGTCCTGGCTCTCCTGAGCGGAAGAGCGTTATGTTAGCAGAATTTTCTGCCTGCTTCAGGCCTGCGGGGAAGATGTTTCTGACGGGAGTTAATTTTGGCTGAAAAAGCGGGAGGATATCAGTGTGGTGGCCCTTCACTGACTTGAACAGTGGACCAAACGATTATGAGTCGTCTGCTCTGACCGACTGAGCTAAAGGGCCGTAGTGCGATCCGCATGAGC
Organism: uncultured Pseudomonadota bacterium; assembly: GCA_900317945.1. Classification (GTDB taxonomy): domain Bacteria; phylum Pseudomonadota; class Gammaproteobacteria; order Enterobacterales; family Succinivibrionaceae; genus UBA2810. The sequence continues at coordinate 30,311 of ONIT01000027.1, read as the reverse complement.
GCGGAGAGGCATGAGGATTATTATAGCACGTGAGAGCGGAATTCAAAACAGATTGAGAGATTTTCCTGACGCAGGGAGATGCACCCGGCAGCCAGAGGAAAACGGCGGGCTGCTGCCCGCCGCATGCCAAGCCCTCAGATCAGGGCCTAATCGTCATCCGCAAGGCTCCGGAGCGCCTCGGCGCGGCTCGGATGGCGGAACCACCTCAGGGCCTTCGCCTCAATCTGGCGGATCCTCTCGCGGGTAACGCCGAGGAGCTTCCCGACGTCCTCAAGCGTGTGATCCCTGCCTACCCCTATGCCGAAGCGGTACCTGATCACCATTGCCTCCCTGGGCGCGAGCGATTCCAGAGCCCTCGTGATGTTTTCCTTCAGGCTGTAGGCGGTTGCCGCCTCATCGGGCTGGGCGATGCTGCGGTCCTCGATGAAGTCTCCGATATGAGAGTCCTCGTCATCTCCGACCGGTGTATCCATCGAGATTGGATCCCTGGCGATCCTGAGGACCTTCCTGATTTTCTCCTCGGGCATGCCCATCCTAACCGCGAGCTCCTCAGGGGTAGGATCTCGGCCCTTCTCCTGCAGCATCTGCCTGGGTACGCGCCTGATCTGCAATGGATCTGGTGATGGCCTGCCTTATCCACCAGGTGGCGTAGGTCGAGAACTTGTAGCCGCGGCGGTACTCGAACTTGTCAACTGCCTTCATGAGGCCGATGTTCCCCTCCTGGATGAGGTCCAGGAACTGGAGGCCGCGGTTCGTGTACTTCTTCGCTATGGAGATGACGAGGCGGAGGTTTGCCTCGATCATCTGCTTTTTCGCCCTCTGCGCGAGGTTCTCGCCGCGGTTCATGCTCATCGCGATGTTCTTGATGTCATAGATGGAGGTGCCGGTCTCGTTCTCGATGTCGCGCAGCCTGTCCATGGCCCTCTCGAGCTCGCGGCGGTTCTTCCTGAGCCCTGCCGCGTAGGGCTTCCCGCTTTCAATTGCCGCCTCGATCCAGTCAGAGCGGCCGTCGCTGCCGCCGCTGGTCTGGCTTACGGCGTTGAGGCGGTAGCAGCGGTTGAACTTCTCCTTCGGCATGTGGCAGGAGCGCACGCAGCAGTCGCGGAGCAGGAGCTCCTGATCGCGTATTCTCTTCACGATGTCGCCGATGCTGCGGACCAGGAGCTCGAACTGCCTCGGAACCAGCCTGAACTGGCAGAAGAGGTCCCCGAGCTTTTTGATTTTCTGGTCGGTCGCCTGCTTGCCGCGGCCGTACTTCTGTATGGCGCTCACGGTGTCGTCGGAGAGCTTCCTGAGCTTCGAGAACATGATGAAGGCAAGCTCAGGATCCGGACCGCTCTCCTCGTCATCGCCGTCCTCCGGCGCGTCGTCGGACACGTCATCATCATCCGGATCAGCCGCGGCGCGCTTCTTTCCTGACGAGGCCTTCTTCTGCTCTCCTGCGGCCTTCTCGTCGCCGCTCTCCTCATCATCCTCGTCATCGTCATCCGCGTCATCGCCTTCTGGGCTCTCCGCGGCGCAGGCTGCTGCCATGGTCTCGAGCAGGGCGGCGTTCTTCTCACGCTCCTCATCGGTGAGGACCAGCTTCTCGCCTTTCTCGTCGGTAAACCCTGAGACCAGCTCGCCAAGGCGCAGGCTGCCTTTCTGGCACTCGCCGTAAAGGCGGAGGAGGTTCGAGATTGCCTGGGGATAGCCGGCGACGGCCCGCTGGACCATGTGGGTGCCTTCCTCGATGTGCTTCGCAATGTCGATCTCCTCGCTGCGGTTCAGGAGGGGCACTGTCCCCATCTCGCGCATGTACATCCTGACGGGATCGGTCGTATGCCCGCTCTCCGGGACGACCTGCTGGATCTCGTCGGTGGTGTTGGAGCTGGCGACCGCCTCGGTGTCATAGAGGAGCTGCTCGTCCTCAACCTCGGAGTCCTCGCAGACCTTGATGCCGATGCTCTCAAGGAGCTGCACGATGTCATTGAGCTGCTCAGGGTCGATGGAGCTCGGCAGCTCGTCAGCAATCTGGTTGAAGGTAAGGAAGCCCTGCTCGCGGCCTTTCTGGGCAAGAATGGCAATCGGGGTCTGCTCTCCCTGCTGAGCGTAGCCGTCCTCGTCGGATTTTTCTGCCTCTGTCTCGGAGTCCTCGCGGACGCTGATGCCCTGGCTCCTGATCTGCCCGACGATCTGGCTCAGCTTTGCGGGATCTGTGCCTTCCGGAAGCGCTCCGGCAATCTGGCTGATAGTGAGGTACCCCTGCTCCCGCGCCCTGCCTGCCAGAATGGCTATCGGCAACTCTCTTCCCTGCTGACTGCTGTTTTCTTCATTCTGCATGTGACTTGTCACTCTGTTACAGTTTGACCGATTCATCAGCATGGCGGCGATTGGATCTTTTCTTGCTGCCTTACATGGCATATGTGAAAAGCATCATCGCGTTTTCTTATTCAGGGGATCCCGGACCGCCACCCCGAAACAGTGCGCCTTCCTGAAAAGAAAGGCGCATCCGCGCTCCTTCGGTTTTTGGGAACACGGATAAAAACAGTTCGGGTAAAAATGGAACACCCCATTATATATACTCTAAAAAAATAAATTCAATAGGGATTTTTTTAGGTCAGAGGGTTGTTTTTTAAATTTTTTTATTTTTTATTTTTCCTGCGGGGAAAAATTTCCCTGCTGTCCGCCTGTTTCAGGGAGTTTGACGGAAAATGAGCAGGCCGTGCCCAAAGGGCAGGGAGATGCAGCCGGCAGCATGAGCCGCAGGGCTCTTCTCATGGATTGGGAAAAAAGAACAGAACAGGAAGGAAGGCGTCGCCTGCAGGGAAGGCGCTCCTGAAGTCTCGGCAGGAGCAGAAGGAAGCAGGCCGCGGGTGTCTCTCCCTGTGACGAATTAAGCCAGGGAACTGCTCCCTGGCTTATGTGATTTCATCATTCGATCCTCTGGGCAGCAGCCGCAGGGGACCAGGTGATCAGTCGTCTACGAACGGTCTGAGCCGGCCGGCGCGTCCGGGATGGCGGAGCTTCCGGAGGGCCTTCGCCTCGATCTGGCGGATCCTCTCGCGGGTAACGCCGAGCTCCTTGCCGACCTCCTCGAGGGTGTGATCCTTGTTCGTGCCTATGCCGAAGCGCATCCTCAGCACCTTGGCCTCCCTCGGTGTGAGCGAGGCAAGCGAGGCGTTGATGGTCTCCTTCATGCTGTCGGCTGTCGCGGCCTCATCGGGCTGCGCGATGTTGCTGTCCTCGAGGAAGTCTCCGATATGCGAGTCCTCGTCATCGCCTATCGGGGTCTCCATGGAGATAGGCTCCTTCGCGATCTTGAGGACCTTCCTGATCTTCTCCTCGGGCATGCTCATCTGCTGCGCGAGCTCCTCGGGAGTAGGATCGCGGCCCTTCTCCTGCAGCATCTGCCTGGAGACGCGGTTGAGCAATGGATCTGGTGATGGCCTGCCTTATCCACCAGGTGGCGTAGGTCGAGAACTTGTAGCCGCGGCGGTACTCGAACTTGTCGACCGCCTTCATGAGGCCGATGTTCCCTTCCTGTATGAGGTCCAGGAACTGGAGTCCGCGGTTCGTGTACTTCTTCGCGATGGATATGACGAGGCGGAGGTTCGCCTTCGTCATCTTCTCCTTGGCGCGCTGCGCGAGGTTCTCGCCGCGGTTCATGTTGACCGCGATGTTCTTGATGTCGTAGATGGAGATGCCGATCTCGTTCTCGATGTCACGCAGCCTGTCCATGGCCCTCTCGAGCTCGCGGCGGTTCTTCCTGAGCTCTGCCGCATAGGGCTTCCCGCTCTCGATTGCCGCCTCGATCCAGTCAGAGCGCCCGTCGCTGCCGCCGCTGGTCTGGTTTGCGGCATTGAGGCGGTAGCAGCGGTTGAACTCCTCCTTCGGCATGTGGCAGGTGCGCACGCAGCAGTCGCGCATCAGGATCTCCTGATCGCGGATCCTCTTCACGATGTCGCGGATGCTGCGGACAAGGAGCTCGAACTGCCTCGGAACCAGCCTGAACTGGCAGAAGAGGTCGCCGAGCTTCTTGATCTTCTGCTCGGTTGCCTGCTTGCCGCGGCCGTACTTCTGTATGGCGCCAGCAGCGTCGTCGGAGAGGTCGCGGAGCTTCGAGAACATTACGAAGGCCAGCTCGGGATCCGGCCCGTTCTCATCATCGTCATCGGGAACCTCATCAGAGTCATCATCAGAGGAGTCATCCGACTGAACTTCGCCAGCGGGCTGCTTTTTAGCGGGCTTCTCCTTTGCGGCTGACGGCTTTGCCGGGCTTCCGTCCTGGCTTTCGTCATCATCCTCAAAGTCCTCGTCATCCTGGTCATCGTCAGATGCGCCGTCACCCGCCTTTTCCTCGGCGCAGGCGGCTGCCATGCTCTCGAGCAGGGCTGCGTTCTTCTCGCGCTCCTCATCGGTGAGGACCAGCTTCTCGCCGTTCTCGTCGGTGAATCCGGAGACCAGCTCGCCAAGGCGCAGGCTGCCTCTCTGGCACTCGCCGTAGAGGCGGAGGAGGTTGGAGATTGCCTGGGGATAGCCGGCGACAGCCCGCTGTACCATGTGGGTGCCTTCCTCGATGCGCTTTGCGATGTCGATCTCCTCGCTGCGGTTCAGGAGGGGCACTGTCCCCATCTCGCGCATGTACATCCTGACCGGATCGGTCGTATGGCCGTTCTCCGGGACGACCTGCTGGATCTCGTCGGTGGTGTTGGAGCTGGCGACAGCCTCGGTGTCATAGAGGAGCTGCTCGTCCTCAACCTCGGAGTCCTCGCAGACCTTGATGCCGATGCTCTCCATCAGCTGCACGATGTCCTTGAGCTGCTCTGGGTCGATGGAGCTCGGAAGCGCGTCGGCTATCTGGTTGAAGGTAAGGAATCCCTGCTCGCGTCCTTTGTTGGCAAGGAGGGTTACAGACGTCTGGCTCCCCTGCTGGCTGCTGTTTTCTTCATTCTGCATGTGATTGGGCACTCTCTTACAGTTTGACCGATTCAGCTTGGCGGCGAATGGATCTTTTCTCTGCCTCATATGGCATATATGAAAAGCTTCATCGCATTTTCTTTATTCAGGGGATCCCGGACCGCCAGAGCCCGGACCGTGCCTCCTTTTGGGAAAAAGAAGGCCTCTCCGCGTTCCTCGGCTTGTTGGGAACATGGAAAGAAACAGTCCGGGCAAAAAATTGAACGCCGAATTATATACCGCAGGAAAATAAAATCAAGGCTGATTTTTTTCGGAACAGGGGAAGTTTTTTTGCGCTCCGGCAAAGTTTTTTATTTTGCCACGCAGGATCAGGCGCTTCCGGGATATTCTCCGCGGCGGAATATTTTCATCTCGGCGCTGGGCCGGGAGATGCCCTACTGCCTCCCGCTTCCGCTGACGGAGCCATCGTCTATCCTGTTGCGCATCCTCACGTAGTCCTGCAGCTCCCGGAGATCCCCGTCTGACCCGGTCCCGGCAGCGATCTTCCGCCTGAGCTCGTCGATCAGCTGCCCGAGCTCCTGCCTCAGGATGTCATTGAGATCCTTATTGAACTCATCCTTCGCCTGCTTCCGGTCGATTGCCGCCTCCCGGTCGATGTCCTGCCTCCTCGCCAGCCGGCGGAGCCAGAGGATGCAGGGGCTTCCCTCAAACTCCCGGAGGAGCGAGGCGGCGGAGTCCCTGCCTCCGTTCCTCTGCGCGACCCTTATTACATCGAGAAGGAGCATGGCCGCTGGGTTGCGGATCATCCTGGCGAATACCTGCATGGTGCTCGGCAGGTCCGGTATCTCGCAGATGCCTCCGGGGCAGGCGAGGGCAGTGGCAATGAGCCGGTTGATACAGGAGAGGGGGACCTCTGACTCATCAGGCTCCGGAGGAGGCTCAGGCGCCTTAGACTCCCTGAGCCTCTTGTCGTAGAGGGCATTGATGTAGCTCTCCTCGAAGCCCGGGAACCTCCCGCCGGGGCGGAAGGTCTCCCTGATCTCCCTTGCCCACGGGGAGTCCTGCTGCATCCTCACGGCGCAGTCGATGACCCTCGAGAGCAGGGTGATCTGATCCTCCCTGGCGTTCCCGAGCCCCCGCCTCTCATGGTCGAAGATGAAGTCAGTGAGCCCCATCTCATGCTCCCTGAGATAGCCGAGGAACCCCTCCTTTCCGTGGGCCCTGACGAATGAGTCAGGATCGTCCTCCGGAGGCAGGAAGAGGAAGGAGATCCTCCGGCTGCCGTTCAGGATGGGGAGGGCGGTCATGAGCGTGTGCCAGGCGGCCTTCCTGCCGGGGGCGTCTCCGTCGTAGCAGCAGACCAGATGGTCCGTTGCCCCGAATATCAGCCTGAGCTGCTCGGGGGTCGTCGCTGTCCCGAGGGAGGCAACTGCGTTCGTCACGCCGTACTGGGCGAGGGCGATGACATCCATGTAGCCCTCGACGATGAGGATGAACTCCGGGCGGCTTTCCTTCCGCAGAGCGTCATAGAGGCCGAAGAGCTCGCGGCTTTTCGAGAAGAGGGGCGACTCGGGCGAGTTGAGGTACTTGGGCTTGCTGTCATCGAGCACGCGTCCGCCGAAGGCGATTATCCTGCCGGTCTTGCCGCGGATCGGGATCATTATCCTGTTGCGGAAGCGGTCGTACTGCCCGGTATGGCTGTCGTTCTCGATAAGGAGCCCGTTCTCGAGAAGGATCCTGATCCCGCTGATTCCCGGGCTCAGTGCGTCCGCCAGGGCATGCCACTCGTCCGGGGCATAGCCGAAGGAGTAGCGCTCAATGGTCTCAGGCGTTATGCCGCGGTTCCTCAGGTACTCCTGCGCCTCTTCGGACGAGGCGAGGTTCCTGTGGTACCAGGCGGCGGCCCTTTCGAGCATCCTCTCCCCGGGGAGCAGCCCTCTCTCCGGGATCTGGTGGCCGGTCTCGCGGAGAATGAGATCCGCTGCCTCGCCGGTGCCGGATCTGGCGTCAAATTCCCGCACAAAGTCGACTGCGTCACCCTCTGCGCCGCAGACGCTGCAGCGGAAAAGCTGCGAGTCTTTGTCTGCCCTCAGCGTCCGGTCGGTTCCCAGGTGGAACGGGCAGCACAGGGAAGGGCTGCTTCCGCCGTCCGGATCAAGCGTGCGGCGGGCTATCACGTCCTGCAGCAGGATGCTCCGGTCAGCCTCGGCCGCGGCGGACTGCACGGACAGAGGATCATCACGGTCCTCCTCAATCGCGTCAGCCACCGCCTTCCGGAATATCCCGGGAAGCGCGTCCTCCCCTCCCGCGCCTGCCTCGGTTGTCTCAGGCGGAAGCTCTGTCCCGGCGAGGACGCGGAGAAAAGGCTCCTCCGGCGTCTTTCCGAAACATCCGGCAAGTGCGTCAGGCGTCGGGGATGGGAGCGAGGCAACCATGCTGAAGACGTCGCGGAGCACGAGGAGCCCCGGGCGGGTGCTCTGCGGGATGCTCCTCCGGAGCGTGCCGAAGTCCGGGAGGCTCTTTATGGCGGCCGGCATATGCAGCATGATGGCCGAGGCAAGCTCCGAGCCGCGCATGACATGCTTTTCCGCATGGAACGCTGCGCCGTCGTCAAATCCCCTCACTGCCGAGGAGGACTCCTGCTGCCAGGGATCTGAGGCGCCCCAGGCCCCGCGCAGCTCCCAGGGATCTACCCGGCACTCCGCGTAGAGCCGGTAGAGGAGCGATCCCCTGAGCGCGGTGCTGGGGCTCAGCTTCTCAAGCATGCTGAGTCCGGTTTTAAGCGCCAGATCCTGCTTTCCGTCCGCATCGCCCTTCAGGATCTGGAAGAAGAAGTCCTCGAGCTGGAGATCGTGCCTCTCAAGATCCCTGAACCCCTGGAGCCCGCTCTTCCTCACGAGCTCGCCTGGGCTGACGCCGTCAAGGAACCGGAAGGTGATTCTCTTCTCGTCATCAAGGAACGGCATGGCTGAGAGCATGGCGGACTTCGCGAGCTCCTCGCCCTCCTCGCCTACCGGCACGGCAACAACAAGCCGCCCGACCGAGGTGAGGATCCTCTTCATCTGCCAGGGCGTTACGGTGCCCTTGAAGGGCGCTATGCCCCTCGCGGAGCCGGCGGCGCGGAGCTCAAGCACGTCAAGGGGAGAGGGGCAGAGGCAGAAATACTCCGGGTTCCTCTCGATGGTCCTCGCGTCCGAGAGTCCGAAGAGCTCATCGTCAGGGCTGAACACCGGCGTGGCGGCAGGGAGGATCTGCTCTCCTGAGGGAAGCACTGCGGAAAATGCCGAGAGCCTCCCCCTCCGGTCAATGACCGGGAGCATCAGCGCGTCCCTGAACACCGGCGCCAGTGTCCCGGTGCTGTCAGCGGCCATCATGCCGGTCTCGGCTAGCGCGTCGATCGTTGCCTGGAGAAAAGTCCCGTTCTCATTGTCCGAGATGAAGCGGTCAGAAGGGGCGAACCCGAGGTGCATGGCCGCGGCCGTCTCCGGGGAGACATGGTACCTGCTGAGCATCTCCTGCCCGGCAGCGCTCGTCCTGAGCTCAGTCTCATAGAAGTCGCGGCACCTCTCAAGGACCGGGCGGTCGCCCTGCAGGGCCTGCGGGCCGGGGAGCGCGCCATGCTCGCGCGGCACATCGATTCCGAGCCGGTCGGCAAGGTACTCCACAGCCTCGACATAGCCCAGGCTGTCGTGCCTCATCAGGAAGGAGAGGACGTTTCCCTTGGCCTGGCAGCCGAAGCAGTAGTAGACCTGCTTTGCCTCGCTCACGTAGAATGAGGGCGAGCGCTCCTGGTGGAAGGGGCAGCAGCAGCTGTACTCGCCGGCGCTCGACTTCTTGAGCGGGAGCCCCTTCTCGCGGAGGACGTCGACGATGTCGGTCCTCCCAAGCAGATCATCTATGAATTCCTTAGGTATCCTTCCGCCCTGTCCGCTCATTTCCCTGTCCGCTGCCAATAAAAAAGCCGGCGCCAAGAGGCTCCGGCCGTCTGCAAGAGCCCTCCTCAGGGCTCTGATTGTACCATCCTCACCGAGGATCCCGGGTGCTCTCAGGCAATCTTTGCCTTGACCTTTCCGGAGAGCGCTCCCATGTCGGTGCGTCCCTGTACCTTGGGCTTCAGATAGGCCATGACCTTGCCCATGTCCTTCATGCCCGAGGCCCCGGTTGCGCTGACCGCCTCGTCGATAAGGGCGGAGACCTCGTCATCGGAGAGCTGGGCGGGGAGGAACTTGGAGATGACCTTAATCTCTCCCTCCTCCTTGGTCGCGAGCTCAGGGCGTCCCGCGTCCTTGTACTGCTTGATTGAGTCCTCGCGCTCCTTGATCATGTGGGAGACGATGCTGATGATCTTCTCATCGGGCAGCTTCTCGTGGTCCACCTCCTTCTTGACCTCTGAAAGAAGCAGACGGAGAGCTCCGGTGCGTTCCTTGTCACGAGCCTTCATCGAGGCCTTGAGTTCCTCATTGAGCTTTTCCCTTAATGACATAACGCCTTCCTTGTTTGTTTTCTGTCACCTGCGGCCTGCCTGTGCCGCGGCCGCATAAAAAAAGTTCCGGGATCTCGCTCTGAGATCCCGGAACTGCTGTTCACTGTTCTGTCCGGACGTCAGAGCGTCCGTGCGCCGGGGGCGCGGTCATGATTAACGGCTCTTTGCCATCATGCCGCTTGAACGTGATCCGTCCTTTCCCTGCTTCTTTGCACGGCGCTTTGCTGCGGAGGCCTTGGCGCGCTTGCGGATGGTGGTGGGCTTCTCATAGAACTCACGGTTGCGTACATCGGCAAGAATGCCAGCCTTCTCGCAGGAACGCTTGAAGCGGCGGAGAGCTACATCGAACGGCTCGTTTTCACGTACTTTAATGATTGGCATGAAAAAATCACCCCTGGAGGATTTATCAGTTTTTTATCTCTGGAGCCGGCGCAGGAAATGCCGTTCCTGCCGGGCCCCGTCTCTGCGGAAAATACCGCAACTTTGCGATTATAGCGCATGGCGCCGGCTTTGGCAATTGATTAAGGCATTCAAAGGGCCCTTCCGCCTGTCCGGAAACTGGCGTGCGCCTCCTGTACGTCATGCGGTAAAATTGCATGTGTCACAGAACCTCAGCGGAACAATAGTCCTCATGTCAAAAACCTTTAAGGGGCAGCTTGCCCCTGAGCTCAGGGCGCTCCCCGGAGCATTCTCCGGCTCATTCATGGTCAGCGCCAACGCGCTTTCCGTCATCAGGAGCATAAAGGAAAAGGGGCACTGCGCCTTCATTGTCGGAGGCGCCGTGCGCGACGCGCTCACAGGCGGCGCCCCTGCCGACTTCGACATCGCGACCGAGGCCTGGCCCGCCTATGTGATGAGGGCAGTTCCGGGCTCCAGGACGCTCGGCAGGCGCTTTGTCATCGTAGTGAGGGAGTTCGGAGAGGAGACTGTCGAGATTACGACCTTCCGCAGGGAGAACAGCGGAGGGCGCGGGCAGTTCGGGAACAACCGCTACGGCTCGCTGATGGATGACGCCATGGCCCGCGACTTTACGATAAACGCGCTTTACCTTGATCCATTCTCCGGAGTGATCCTCGATCCGCTTGACGGGCTGCAGGATCTGGCCGAGCGCCGGGTGAGGCTCATAGGCGATCCAAGGGAGCGCTTCGGCAACGACGCGGTGAGGCTCCTCCGAGCCGTGCGCTTCGCCTCGGTGCCGGGATACCATCTTGACGATGGCACCAGGAAGGGCATAGTGCGGCACTCTGAGCTCCTCAGGCGCGTCAACCACCGCAGGCTCACCGCCGAGCTCATCAGGCTCTTTGACAAGAACGAGAGCCGGCAGCTTGAGCTTTTCTTCGGGCTTGGCCTGATGGACGCTGTGATTGCCGGCATGAATGAGGTCAGGCGGGTGATGAACCCATCGGACGTGAGCGCGTTCCTCAGGAGGGCCGGAGCGCTTTCTGAGAAGCTCCATGAGTACGGCGCGTCAGCTGACGGCTGCACGGCCTTCGCTGTACTCCTCTGGCTCCCGATGCTTGCCCTCGCGAAGTCAAGATCCGTTGACGGGAAGATCTCGGCTGATGGGATCAGGAAATGCGCCGGCATTGTCCTCAGGAGGCAGCAGGCCTATACCCTCATCCCGCCGGCTGACGCGATGAGGCTGCAGCTGGTGCTTGCGGCGCAGCTCATCAGAGAGGAGCGAGACCCGGGCGGGGCGATGGCAAGATCCGCACTCTTCCTCAGGGCCGCGAGGAAGGGAGAGATCTCCGGGGATGATCAGGCGCGCCTTGCCGGGCTCTTCCGGAAAAGAATACCGGACGGCTATGACCACAACGGCCATTCTGTCTCGGCGCTCCCTGATGAGAAGCTCTCCCGCGTTTCAGTGAGGTCGGTCTGCAGCGGGTCGTGGTGCGGACAGATGGCGGCAAGGCTCCGGAGCATGCCGGCAGCTCCTCTGCCTCCTGCGCAGCAGCCTCAGAGCGTGCGTCCGGGGATTTGGGGCAATGCTTCCCGGCACGGCTTTGGATCAGCTGAGGAGCTCTCAGAGGCTGATGATGCCGGTGAGAATGATCCCGCCGGGGATGGCGGAGACGTCAGCGCGCTGCCCTCTGGCTATGCCGTCTACATAAAGGAAGGAAAAGTCACGAGATGCCCGGACTTCATCAGTCAGGCGGCAAGCAGGATAACGCTCCCGGGACGCTTTCCCCAGGGCGGCGGATTTTTCCGGAAATTCACGCCGAGGCAGATCCGGCTGATGCTGGGCGACGCGATGGCCGGAACGCTGAAGGCTGCCGGGAATGACGGCATCAGGAGCATGCTGGAGGGCTACTCGTCGGATGACATCCACTTTTACCTGGAGCCTCAGGGCACAGGCATCGTGGCCATCAGCGGGCCTGACGTGAGATCCGCGCTGCGGGTCCTCCGGCAAGAGACCCCCGCGTCCGCAGGCGAGATCCTGAAGGCTGTAAGGAGGATCCATCCCGGGTTCACGCCGGAGAAGATCTTCGGTTCGCCCGAAGGCTGGCTCAGGTGCGCGTTCTTCACGGAGAGCAGCGGCCTCTGGCGCCCGGGAACAGCCGGCGACTGCTTTGTGCTCGGCGGGCGGAACCTCGGCGTCCGCGTCTCGGAGATGATCACCATGAGCTTCACCTTCCCGGTAAGGACCTGGGAGGGCGCGGTGAGGATCCTGAAGAGACTCAGGCTGGGCGATGACCATGAGGGAGTGCTGTCGGGGCTTGCGAGCCTCTCCATGAGACCCGATATTACCGATGAGGGCATCGTCCTCGCTGAGAATGACGGAACCCGCGGCCAGGCCGCCTCAGCAGGCAAGAGGATCCATGAGTTTGCCGCCAGGGCCATGGCTCAGTATGGCGGGGCAGATGAGGATTATGAGAGCCTCGGAGAGTAGCTTGCCTGCGCCGCGGCATCTCTCACTGAGGGCCGCATGATAGCCTCCCGTGTGGGGTAAAATTGAGAGGCCGGGGATCCGGCAGCTGTTTGATAGATGAGGTTCAGATGAAGGTTCTCGCGATTGAAAGCTCCTGCGATGAGACCGGCGTAGCCGTTTACAGTGACACTGAGGGGCTTGTCGTCAACAAGCTCTACACCCAGATAGCCCTCCACCGGGAATACGGCGGAGTCGTGCCGGAGCTCGCGAGCCGCGATCATATAAGGAAGGCCATCCCGCTGGTGCGCGAGGCCATGGACTCCGCGGGGCTCACCCCGAAGGACATCGACGCTGTTGCCTATACGGCAGGTCCCGGCCTCATCGGCGCTCTTCTTGTCGGGGCGGCGGTCGGCAGATCCCTGGCCTTCGCCTGGGGCTGCCCCGCGGTGCCCGTCCACCATATGGAGGGCCACCTCCTCGCGCCGATGCTCGAGGAGAAGAAGCCTCACTATCCGTTCCTAGCTCTCCTCGTGTCGGGCGGGCACACCATGATTGTGAAGGTCGCGCGCCCCGGCTCATACAAGGTCATGGGACAGTCAATTGACGACGCGGCGGGCGAGGCGTTCGACAAGACCGCAAAGCTCCTCGGCATCCCCTATCCGGGCGGCCCCGGTGTGTCAGCGCTTGCTGAGAAGGGGCACCGCGGGAAATACGTGTTCCCGCGCCCGATGACCGACCGCCCGGGCTACGACTTCAGCTTCTCCGGCCTCAAGACCGCGGCCGCCACGGCGGTTGAGCAGGTCGAGGGAGAGCTTACCGATGAGATCAGGGCAGACATCGCCTTCGGCTTCGAGGACGCGGTTATCGACACCCTTATAACCAAGGTGTCCCGCGCCCTGAAGGCCGAGCATCTCAAGGAGCTGGTAGTCGCCGGAGGCGTGAGCGCCAACCGCCACCTCCGCGCGAGGATCGGGGACTACATGAAAAAAATCGGCGGAGAGGTGTTCTATCCGCGCCCTGAGTTCTGCACGGACAACGGCGCGATGATCGCCTGCGCCGGCATGCTGAGGCTCAAGCTCGGGCAGGTCGCCGGAGACGCCATCGAGGTCAGGCCCCGCTGGGCGCTGGAGGACATTTCGGTGGACCGTGATGAGTGACTCCATCCTCTCTGACCTCAACCCGCTCAGGATAGTCTCGAGGATCGCGGACGGCATCAGCGATACGGTAACCGACATGCGTGACGCCATCGCGGGCGATCACCTCGTAATCGGGCTCACCGGGCTCTCCGGGAACGGGAAGACCACCTTCCTCACCTCGCTTGCCCATTTCCTCACCAATGACTGGCGTAGCCTCGTGGGCTTCCCGCCTGTAAGGGAGGGGCGCTTCCTGGGCGCGGTGAGGTGCGAGCAGACTGACAGCGACATGCCGGCCTTCAGGCTCGATGAGGCAGAGGGCGCGCTGTTCGGCACGCCGCCGCGCTGGCCGGCGCCCACGAAGGACATCAGCGAGCTCACGCTCGAGCTCCGGAGCCGCGCGGAGAAAAGCCTCTTCTCCTTTTCCGACACCAGGAGCCTCCGCGTCGACTTCATCGACTATCCGGGGGAGTGGCTGATGGATCTGCCGCTCCTCTCAGAGAGCTACCGTGAGTGGTCAGAGGGCTATCTCGCGCTTATCCGCTCCGATCCGAGGCTCTCTTCGACCGCGGAGCCCTGGCTCTCCCGGGCACGGCTCCTCGAGGCAGGCGCCGAGGCGGACAGGCAGGCGCTGAGGCAGCTTGCCGCGGACTTCACAGAGTGGCTCCTTATGCTCAAAAATGAGCTCGGCTGCTCGCATATCCAGCCCGGGCGCTTCATCATGCCAGGCGAGTTCCATGACTCGCCGCTCCTTGAGTTCATTCCCTGGGCAGGGGAGATGCCGCCAGATCCTTCTGATCTCCCGGAGAGCTCGTTCTGGCGCGTGATGGAGCATCACTACAGCGGATATGTCTCGAAGGTGGTGAGCCGCTTCTATGAGAAGTGCTTCTCCAGGATCGACCGGCAGGTCGTGCTGGTCGACTGCCTGAAGGCCCTGGAGGAGGGGCCGGCATGCTACCGCGACATCGGCACCTCGCTCGACTCCATCACCAGGAATTTCAGCTACGGCGCCGGGAGCTTCCTCATGAGGCTCTTCAGCAGGAGGATTGACAGGGTGCTCTTCGCAGCGGCAAAGTGCGACACGGTCCCGCCGGATCAGCACGGCTCCCTGAGAACGCTCCTCAGGAACACGGTGGAGAAGGCCTCTGACGGGGTAAGCTACAGCGCGCCCTCGGTCGAGACGCAGTACCTCACGATCTCCTCCGCCCAGTGCACCAGGCTCGGAGTGCTTGGGAGCGGGAAGTCGGAGAGGCAGGTCCTCTGCGGCACGGAGAACGGCAAGGCGTTCCACCTCTCAGGCATCGTGGTTCCTGAGTCTCTGCCGGATGGGGAGGAGTACGCTGAGTGGAAGGACAGCTTCAGGTTCCTGCGGCCTGATCTGCCGGAGGAGGGAGGCATCCGCCAGATAAGGATTGATCAGGCGCTGGGCTTCCTTCTCGATGGGTTTCTTTAGGGGCAGGCGGGCTCCGGCCCATTGCCTCCACAGGAGGATCTGATGGCGAAATACGAGGCTCCGCACGAGCTCTCTGATGAGGAGCTCAAAGATCTCAGCATGGTGTCTGACTCGCTGGGCGCCGGGGGCGATGGCAGCGGAAAGGAAGGCGCGCCGGAGGGCGGCAGGAGGCGCTGGAGCGCGCCCAGGGAGGAGTCTCCGGAGGATCTGAAGGATCTCCGCGAGGCGGACTTTTCCGCTGAGGAGAAGGAGCCAGATGATGATTTCCCTGATGATGAGGTTTCGCTTCACCATTTCGGAGTGATGTTTTCCCCGCTCTTCTGGGGGCTGCTCCTCGTCATTGCCTTCGCCATTTACCAGGCCTACTACTTCGTCCTTGACGTGTTCCTGCACTCCGAGGCCGCGGGCTGGGCGGTGCTCACTGTCCTCATCATGTTCACGCTGCTGACCCTCGTCTATGTCCTCCGGGAAGTCTATGCCTCGGTGAGGCTCAGGACCGGCGAGGGCTACCGGAAGCGCTCCGAGGAGATAAGGCTCGGCGGAGGCGGGGCGCCTGAGGCGGTGAAGTTCTGCCGGGAGCTCGTGAGGAGCGGCGCCGGCGCGAAGCGGCGCATGCCGCAGTTTGAGAGGAGGATAGGCGACTCCATGAGCGCGGGCGAGGTCCTGGACTGCTACAGCTCCGAGGTGCTCTCCGCCGCTGACCGGAAGGCCGAGAAGATCATCCGCCGCGCCGGGGCCGGGATGATTGTCTATGTGGCCCTGAGCCCGATGGCGCTCACCGATCTCCTCATCATCCTGCTCCGGAACCTCTACCTCATGGATCAGGTGGCATCCTGCTACGGCATCAGGCTGGGCATCGCCTCAAGGCTGATGCTCTACAGGAGGATCATCACGCACCTCGTGGTCATCGGCGCCGCGGACATGGCGCTTGATCTGGGCGTTGACGTCGCCGGCGGCTGGATGATCGCGAAGGTCCTCGGCGGCAGGTTCGGAAAGGGAGTTACCTCGGGAGTGCTCACCTCCCGCCTGGGCATGGAGACGATGCGCCTCTGCAGGCCGCTGGAGTTCACAGTGAAGGAGAGGGAGGGCCTTGCCCATGTGAGGCGCGATCTACTCACCGAGGCCGGGAACACGCTGACGGGCATCCTCCGGAAGAACGGGATGAAAGCGGAGGATCTGCGGGAGAATGATGCAGAGAGGGCATCAGGCGGGAAGGGCGCGGATCCGGCCGGCAATGCCAGGCCCTGAGGTATGGAGATGCCCTGCGTCATGGCATATAATGCGTGCATGCCGTTTTTTCGTGAGGTTCAAGAATGCACTGCAGCAAATGCGGATATTTCCAGCCGGACAATCTTGAGGGCAATTTCTGCCCGAGGTGCGGCGCGCCCATGAAGAAGGACGGCTTCTCATCTGACTCGGTCACCACTGAGACGTCCTGCGGGAGCGGCGCCGGATACGGGCAGGGCAGCGCCGGCGGCTCAGTCATTGCAGGACCCCATCCTGTTGACAAGGTTCTCTACATCATCATCGCCTTCTTCCTCGGCGGCTTCGGCATCCAGGAGTTCTATTCGGGGCACGTGGCGGTCGGGATCGTCTGCCTGCTCCTATGCTGGACCGGCATCCCGGTGTTCTGGGCGTGGATCAGGATCATCATGGCGATACTGAAGCCCTCTGACAGCAGCGGGAGAATCACCGTCTGAGGAAGCTCCTGGTATATGTCAGGCGTCATGGGTTGCCGTGCATGTGGTGGCCTGGTTGATTTCCGTGCGCTTTGTGATATAGTCCGGGAGGATTTTCAAGGAGAAAAAAACATGGCAAATGTTCATCCCGTCAACAAGATCGTCTACATCATCATCGCCTTCTTCCTCGGCGGATTAGGCATCCAGGAATTCTACGCAGGCCACACCGGGCTTGGCATCCTCTGCCTGCTCTTCTGCTGGACTGGCCTTCCTGCCCTCTTTGCCCTTGTCAGAATCATCATGGCCATCTTCGCAAGGTCTGACGCCAACGGCAACATCGTGATCTGATGCCGCTCTCCATGCCGCGCCTGCGGCACGGACGGTTCCTGAGATCCCGGGTTCTTCCCGGGATTTGTCTTTTCCAGTAGAGCGTAGCTCCCCTGCCGCCATTTTCCGCCTGTCTCCTGATTTGATTCATTTTTCCTGCCATTTTCTGCCGGTCAGGCGTGCCCTCTGTCACATTTAGCCCCGCGGCGGTGAATTCTGATAAAATAACAGCGCGCGCTGTGAGCTCGCCCGAGCTCTGCGCAAATCAAGCGAACAGTTCATCTTTTTGTTTGCCATCTTTGGGAAAACGTATGAAAACAATCAGGAAAGGACTGAACCTCCCGATTGACGGTAAGCCGGAGCAGAAGATATCTGGCGAGATCCAGACGACTGAGGTCGCCATTCTCGCGTCAGATTATCCTGGAATGCGTCCGACCATGCTGGTCGAAGCGGGAGATACAGTCAAGAAGGGCCAGCCCCTTTTTGAGATAAAGAACAACCCCGGGGTGAAGTTCACCGCTCCCCGTGCGGGTACTGTGACGGCGGTAAACCGCGGCGAGAGACGCGCTTTTCAGTCGCTCGTCATCAAGGTTGACGACAAGGCAGGCAAGGTAAGCTTCAAGAAGCACACCGCTGCCTCACTTGAGAGCATCACCCGTGAGGAGGCTCAGGACGAGCTGATGGAGTCAGGCCTCTGGACCGCATTCCGCGCCCGCCCGTTCGGCCATGTTCCCCAGGCAAAGTCAGTTCCGCACTCCATTTTCGTTACCGCAATCGACACCAACCCCCTTTCGGTTGAGCCGTCCATTGTCATTGAGGAGCGCCCTGACGACTTCCTGGCCGGCCTTGCAGTCCTTTCCAGCCTTACTGACGGAAAGGTATACGTCTGCAAGGGCGAGGGCAGCCTGCCCAAGAGCAAGCTCCCCCGCGTTGAGGAGTCGGTCTTTGTAGGAAAGCATCCTGCAGGCCTTCCCGGAACCCATATCCATTTCCTTGATCCTGTTTCCCTTACCAAAACCGTCTGGCATATCGGCTATCAGGACGTGCTGGAGATCGGAGCTCTGTTCACCACCGGCGAGCTCGCTTCAAAGCGCGTCATCTCCATTGCCGGTCCTTCGGTAAACTCCCCGAAGATTGTAAGAACCTCCGTCGGCGCCAAGGTAAGCGAGCTCGTTACCGGGCTTGTAACCGATGAGGATGTCCGCGTGATTTCCGGATCCGTTCTTTACGGAACCAAGGCAGAGGGCCCCTTCGACTATCTCGGCAGGTTCACCAACCAGGTAAGCGCCCTTCCTGAGGGCGACCATGACGCGTTCATGGGCTGGATCATGCCGGGCGCAAAGGAGCATTCCGTAACCCGCACGACACTCGGCGGATTCCTGCAGGGCGTTACCTGCAAGTTCACCACCAAGCTCTACGGCGGAAAGCGTCCTATCCTTCCGATCGAAAGCTTCGACAAGGTCATGCCTCTTGACATCTATCCGGTCCTGCTGCTGCGCAGCCTTGCCGTAACAGATACGGACGAGGCACAGAAGCTGGGCTGCCTTGAGCTCACTGAGGAAGACATGCAGCTTCTTACTTACGTTGATCCGGGCAAGAACGACTGGGGGCCGATCCTCCGCCGCAATCTTGACAAGATTGAGAAGGAGGGCTAACCGCTCATGGGACTCAAGACTTTATTTGACAAGGCCGCACCGCTGTTCAAGGAAGGCGGAAAGCTCTCGAAGCTCTATCCGCTGTATGAGGGCGCTCTTACCTTCACCTACCAGCTCGGCGACGTAACCAAGCCGACCACGAAGACCCATGTGCGTGACAGCGCTGACTTCAAGCGCATCATCATCATGGTGTTCCTCGCCGCTCTCCCTGTCCTCATCTGGGGACTGTGGAATGTCGGAAACAACTCCATCGGCGCGAACATCGAGGGAGAGGTCTCAATCACCAACCACTGGCAGCTCTGGCTTGCCCAGCTCCTCGGGGCTGACATCGTCCACGGCTGGGTGATCTCAAAGCTCATCATCGGCCTGTGCTATTTCCTGCCGATCTACATCGTGAGCTTCGTGGTCGGCGCATTCTGGGAAATCCTGTTCTGCGTCCTGAAGAAGAAGCCGGTCAACGAGGGATTCTTCGTAACCTCCCTCTTCTTCGCCATGATTGTTCCGCCCACCCTGCCTCTCTACCAGGCAGCGCTCGGAATCACCTTCGGCGTGCTTATCGCCAAGGAGCTTTTCGGCGGCACCGGCATGAACTTCATGAACCCCGCTCTCGCAGGACGCGCGTTCCTGTTCTTCGCCTATCCGAAGAACATCTCCGGCGACGTAGTCTGGGTTGCCACCAACAATGACGCCTTCTCCGGCGCAACCCCGCTCTCACAGTGGGCTGCAGGCCTCGGAGACAACCAGCTCATGAACACCGCCACCAACCAGCCGCTCTCCTGGATGGACTGCTTCCTCGGCAACATGCCGGGCGCCATCGGCGAGGGCTCGACGCTCCTCATCTGCGTCGGCATGGTAGCCCTGCTCCTGATGCGCGTCATCTCCTGGAGAATCATCTGCGGAATCCTGCTCGGCGCGACTGCCGTATCGCTGCTCTTCAACGTATACGGAAGCTCTCAGCACATGGCCGCATCCTCCATCATGATGATGCCGTTCTACTGGCACTTCGTCCTCGGAGGCTTTGCCTTCGGAACGGTCTTCATGGCTACCGATCCCGTTACCTCCTCCTTCACCAAGAAGGGCAAGTGGGCATACGGCATCCTGATCGGCTGCATGGTCGTCCTTATCCGCGTTGTCAATCCGGCATATCCGGAGGGCATGATGCTTGCGATCCTCTTCGCCAACATGTGCGCCCCGATCATTGACTACGTTGTCAAGGAACTGAATGTTAAGCGGAGAATAGCTCGTGGCAAATAATGTAAATACGGTCGGTAAGACCTTCGCTGTTGTGACCGCTCTCTGCCTTGTCTGCTCTATTTTCGTAGCCGGAGCCGCCGTTGCGCTGCACCCTGTGCAGGCACGCGCCAAGGCGACTGACATGCAGAAGAACATTCTCGAGGTTGCCGGAATCAGCTTTGGTTCAGGAGCCTCCGTCGCTGACAGCTTCAAGAAGAACATCAAGACCCAGATCATCGATCTGTCAACCGGCAAGCCCGTTGACCTCGCAGCCGAGAAGAAGCTCGGCGACAAGGCCTGCGTAACCGGCGACGCTGACAGCTTCGACTTCAAGTCTGCGGCCAAGAACCCCAACTGCACCTATGAGGTTAAGTCTGAGAATGACGCAGCCGGCATCCGCATGCGCTCCAAGTACATGCCGGTCTACATCTCCAAGGACTCCGTAATCCTTCCGTTCTACGGACAGGGCCTCTGGTCGACCATGTACGGCTACCTAGCCGTAGCTCCTGACGGCAACACCGTAAAGGGCATCATTTACTATGATCAGGGCGAGACCGCAGGACTCGGCGGAGAGGTAACCAACCCGAAGTGGAGAGCCAAGTGGAACGGCCGCAAGGTCTACGCTGATGACGGAAGCATGAAGCTCCAGGTCACCAAGTACGGCAAGGCCCAGGACAAGGACTTCGACGTTGACGGCATCTCAGGCGCAACCCTGACGAGCCGCGGCGTTGACAACCAGATCAAGTACTGGCTCGGCTCTGACGGCTATCAGAAATACCTCGCGTCTCTCAAGGAGGGCAGTAAGTAATGGCTGCAGAAGAAGTTTTAACCTCGAAGGAGGTCTTCACCAGACCGTTCTTCAAGATGAACCCGATCATGCTTCAGGTTCTCGGCGTCTGCTCGTCACTCGCCGTAACCTCCAGCATGCAGACCGCGCTCATCATGGCAATCAGCGTATCGCTGGTAACCGCCTGCTCGAGCTTCCTGATTTCCTGCATAAGGAACTGGATCCCGGGAGCAGTGCGCATCATCGTGCAGATGACCATCATCGCGTCTCTCGTTATCGTGGTTGACCAGCTGCTCAAGGCATTCTCATATGACCTCTCGAAGCAGCTTTCCGTCTACGTCGGCCTTATCATCACGAACTGTATCGTAATGGGCCGCGCGGAGGCGTTCGCCATGAAGTATCCGCCGAAGCTGTCGTTCATCGACGGTCTCGCCAACGGATTCGGCTACGGCATGGTTCTCCTTGTCGTCGGCACCATCCGCGAGATTCTCGGCTCTGGCACCTGGTTCGGGCTCACCGTGCTTCCCACCGTCAACAACGGCGGCTGGTATGTTCCCTGCGGCCTTCTTGTAATGCCGCCCAGCGCCTTCTTCCTCATCGGCCTTCTGATCTGGGCTCTCCGCACGAAGTTCCCTGATCAGGACGAGCCTGAAGAATTCAAGATTCAGGAGGACTGATAGATGGAACATTACATCAGCCTTTTTGTGAGATCGGTTTTCATCGAGAACCTCGCTCTCGCATTCTTCATCGGCATGTGCACCTTCCTTGCCGTATCGAAGACCGTCAAGACCGCAGTCGGCCTCGGCGTTGCAGTGGTGTTCGTCCAGATCCTGGCCGTCCCCGTGAACAACCTGGTCTATACCTATGTGCTGAAGCCTGACGCTCTGGTGCAGGGCATTGACCTCTCGTTCCTCGGGTTCATCACCTATATCGCCGTTATTGCTGCAATCGTGCAGATCCTCGAGATGATCCTCGACAAGTACTTCCCGGCCCTCTACAACACGCTGGGAATCTTCCTGCCGCTCATCACCGTTAACTGCGCGATTTTCGCCGGCGTTTCCTTCATGGTGCAGCGTGAGTACGACTTTGCCGAGTCCGTTGTATACGGCTTCGGCTCAGGCCTCAGCTGGGCTCTTGCCCTGGTGCTCATGGCGGCAATCCGTGAGAGACTCAAGTACTCCGACGTTCCTGCGGGACTCCGCGGGCTCGGAATCACCTTTATTACCGCAGGACTCATGGCCATCGCGTTCATGTCGTTCTCCGGTATTCAGATTTAGGGAGCGCAGGAAATGGAAACAGTATTTCTCGGCGTTCTGATGTTTGTCGCCATCATCGTGGTGCTGGTAGCCTGCATCCTCATTGCGAGGGCCAAGCTCGTCAACACCGGCGATGTAACGATAAAGATCAACGGCGATCCTGACAAGACCGTTACGGTTCCGGCCGGCGGCAAGCTGCTCAGCACCCTTGCTGCGAAGCAGATCTTCATTCCGTCCGCGTGCGGCGGAAAGGGCAGCTGCGGACAGTGCAAGTGCACGGTGCTCTCAGGCGGCGGCGATCCGCTCCCTGTCGAGTACTCGCACCTCAACAAGAAGCAGCTCAAGGCTGGCATGAGGCTCGCGTGCCAGGTAAGCGTCAAGGGCGACATGGACATCCGTGTTCCTGACAGCGTATTCGGCGTCAAGAAGTGGGAGTGCACCGTCATCTCCAACAGGAACGTCGCTACCTTCATCAAGGAGCTCAAGGTTCAGCTTCCCGAGGGAGAGGAAGTTCCTTTCCGCGCCGGCGGCTACATCCAGATCGAGGCTCCTGCCTACGATGTCAAGTACAGCGACTTCGATATCGACGAGCGCTTCAGACCCGCATGGGAGCATTTCGGATTCTTCAAGCTGGAGTCGCATGTTGATCACCCGATCATGCGCGCGTACTCCATGGCGAACTATCCGTCAGAGAAGGGCATCATCATGCTTGATGTCCGTATCGCGACCCCTCCGCGCGGCAAGAACGTTCCGACCGGCCAGATGTCCTCTTACATCTGGTCTCTGAAGCCCGGCGACAAGGTCACCATCTCCGGACCGTTCGGCGAGTTCTTCGCGCGCGACACCGAGAACGAGATGGTCTTCATCGGCGGCGGCGCCGGAATGGCTCCGATGCGCTCGCACATCTTCGATCAGCTCAAGCGTCTCCACACCAAGCGCAAGATCAGCTTCTGGTACGGCGCGCGCTCGCTCTCCGAGATGTTCTACACCGACGACTTCAACAAGCTTGCCGAGGAGTTCCCGAACTTCACCTGGCACGTTGCGCTGTCCGATCCTCAGCCTGAGGACAAGTGGACCGGCCCTACCGGATTCATCAGTGACGTTCTCTGCGAGATGTATCTGAAGAACCACAAGAATCCTGAGGACTGTGAGTACTACATGTGCGGACCTCCGATGATGAGCAAGGCGGCTGTCAAGATGCTGCACAGCCTTGGCGTTGAGGATGACAACATTCTCTACGATAACTTCGGCGGTTAATCAGACACTCAGGTCTGATAGATAAAGCAGGCCGCGGGTTGGAAATGCTCCTTCCCGCGGCTTTTTCGTCACTGCGGCAGGGCATTTCAGGATTTGCGGAACTGTAGGCGCCTGCCTGATCACTGCTCAGCTGCGCAGCGCTTCAGCATCTTCCATCCCGAAAGGCGTATATTTTCTGAAATGACAGCCGCCGGGGCGGGAGCTCAGGCAGGGGCAGCGCCAAAACGTGACATTGCCTGCGCGGCTTCTCTCCTCTGCTTGATGTGCCTTGGTGAATGGGGTATTTTGTGCACAGCGGCTCTAAGACGCGCCTGCCGCTCCAGGCGGAGAGCCTTGCGGCGGCCATCCGGCGCGCTCCGGGGAGGTTTTATGAAAAAATGCAGATTTTGGTTCCTGACACCGGGAATAATGTCGAAGGCCGCCGTAGCGGCCATGCTCTCGCTCTCATGCCTTGCCCTTGCCTCCTGCGGTGACGGCGGCAAGGAGCTGCTCTCAGGCGAGCTCACCTCTGACGGCTCCATGAACATCGGCGGGACGACCGTCAGCGTCCATAAGGGGATAGTGAGGGCAGGGCGCGTCTCGTACGGCCTGGTGCCCAGCGGCTCCAGAGTTTTTGCCAAGAAGATGAATGACGGCTCAGTACTCATCACGGTGAACGGCGAGCGGCGCTATCCCGAGACGCAGAAGGGCAATACCGGCCGGGGCGGCACGCTGCCTCAGCCGAAGCTGATGGGAAAATGATTTTTGCGCAAGGTTTTCAGAGGATAAAACAATGAACAGGCTTTTCTGCCTCCTCATCATCGGAGGCGCAGTCTCTCTCTCCGGATGCACGGCATCATCGACAACGGCCGGACAGGTCAGCATGTTCGAGGACGGGGAGATAACCGGTGCAACCATGATCGACATGAGGACCAGGAAGTATGACTCCTTCAGGAACTCGGTGCTCGGCAGCATCGGCGGCGCCATTATCGGAAACCTCATCGGCGGCCATACCGGCTCGACCGTTGCCGGGGCAGGGCTCGGCTTTCTTGCCGGCAATGCCGGAACCGAGCTGGCGAACCGCACCGGCGACGGGCTCAGGCTTGAGGTTATGACGGAGAACGGCTCCTATATGCTTGATGAGCCTTTCTCCTGCGATCTGAAGCCCGGCACCAGGATCCGCGTGATCCAGGGCGGCGAGGGGGCTGACGTGCAGGTCTGGAGGGACGGCGCGTTCAGGACTCCGACTGATACCGGCGAGAGCGACTGCCCGTCGTACTATAAGAAGGTCAGGACAGGCATGACCGGGACCAGCTCCCACAGAAAGCCCCATTCTGCCGACTACGATGACTGAGCCTGCCATCTTTTTATAGAGAAGACGACACTGCCTGCCTTGTGACTGCCGCCATAAGGCAGATGCTTCTGTTATTGGCCGCTCAGGTGCTGTATCATATGGAACTGTTTCCCGGCGCTCCTGCCGGTGTCTTTTTGGAGCTCAAATGAATAACAAAATTGCTGCCGGTGCATGCTGCGCCGCCTTAGTCCTCGGAGCCGGCGTGTACTTCGGCGGCGTCATCATGACCAAGCATCAGGCTGACAGGATGATCCCCACTGCGCTCGAGAATGCCAATCGGCAGCTCGACACCAAGGGAACCGGGCTCCGGATAGACTATGAGCGCCTCTCTGACGGCCTGATGAGCGAGAAGGCGAAAATCACCATGATCTGGGATCCGGTCCGCAGCACCGTTGCGAACCTCTCGCCCGCGGACATCGCCTCAATCGGGCGGCAGAGCCTCGTGCTTGAGGGAGACATTGACTACGGCTTCCTCTCCTATGACAGCAGGTTCAGGACCGTCTCCAGCTCATTCGATCCCAAGCTCAGGGAGTACGGGCTCAAGAGCTTCCCCGATATCAGGATCAATATCAACGGCGGCGTAAGCGGGAACCTGCACGCCAATGTCCAGGTGCCTGAGACTGAGCTCAAGTCAGAGAATGACGGAGGCTCATTCAAGCTCAGGGAGGCGAAGATCACCTACAGCGCCGACGCCAGGACCGGAAAGCTTCTTGACGGCAGCCTTGATGCGGGCGGCGCTGTAGTCAGCTCGAAGGATGACTCCGGAGAGATCTCGCTTAATGTCGGCAGGGTAAAGACTGATGTCGAGGAGTCAGGCAGAATGGACTCCTTTGTCGAGTCAGCGTCGTTTGACTTCACTCCGAAGTCAGACACTGCACACTCGCTTAATGCCTCCGCGCAGGAGATCAGGGTAAAGAGCGGCATGGACGGCAGTGACTACGGCTACGCACTCTTAGCCGGGAACCTGGTCTACACCATCGCCGGGAAGCGCGCGGAGAAGCCGGTGAAGGGCGTCTTCACCGTCAATGACGCGCAGCTGAACTTCAGGGTGAGAAACGCGCAGAAGGGCCTCGAGGAGGCTCTGAGCGGCAGCGACGAGCAGGCCCTGCTCCGCTACATCAGGGCCAACGGCCTTGACATGAGCGCGGACCTCGGCGGAAAGTACGGCAAGGGCGACATCTCCCTTAAGGCTGACGCCAAGGTTCAAAAGGGCTTTGATCCGACCAACTACGCTCAGTATGCCGGCAAGGTTGAGGCAAAGGCATCGGTAAGCCTCCCGAAGGCCCTGATCGCCGACATCGACAACACCAGCGAGGCGTTCGGCAATACCGCCAACCTCTCCGACATGATGCTTATGGTCAAGGATTTCCTGAAGATCACCGACACTACCATCTCGACTGACGCGGAGCTCAAGGACGGCCACCTGAAGGTCAACGGAAAGAACGTAATGTAAGCTCCGGACCATTCCGGTCCTCACTCTGCAGGGAGCAGGCGGCACGGCCGCCTGCTCCCTGTTTTATAATCAGTGCTGAGGATATTCAGCAATGAGGAGGCAGCATGCTCTTCAGAATAGACAGTGAGGGATGGCTTGAGGGCGTGAGGCGCGTGCCGAGCCCGTTCTGCGATGACCGGCCGGAGGGCGAGCTGTCGCTGCTCGTCGTGCACAACATCTCGCTGCCGCCCGGGAAGTTCGGCGGCGGATATGTGGAGAAGCTCTTCACCGGGACGCTTGATCCGAAGGCAGATCCCTACTTTGAGCAGATTGCCGGAATGAGGGTCTCATCCCACTGCTTCATAGACAGGCAGGGCAGCGTAACGCAGTTCGTGCCGTTCCTGAGGCGCGCCTGGCACGCCGGTGTCTCCCATTATGAGGGGCGGGAGAAGTGCAACGACTTCTCCATAGGCATCGAGCTTGAGGGGACGGATCATGAGCCCTATGAGGATGCGCAGTACGAGGCGCTCTCCTCGCTGATGGCAGAGTTCATCAGGGTCTATCCGGAGATGTCCATCGACCGGATGACCGGGCACCGTGACATAGCGCCGGAGCGCAAGACCGACCCCGGCGAGGCATTTTACTGGGAGCGCTTCAGGAGGCTTGTCGCTGAAAAGAGCGGCAGCCGCGCATAGGCGCTCAGCCTTCCTTTTTCTGCTCTGCGGCGCCTCCTGCCGCGGAGCGTCTTTTTCTGCCGGGGATTACCGCAATCATGGTCGCGGTGAACATCAGGGCGCAGCCCATGAGCGCCTCCTTGGTTATCAGCTCGCCAAGGAACAGCACCCCCGCAAGCGCGCCGAACGCGGACTCCAGCGAGAGGATGATCGACGCGCCCGCCGGATTGACTCCTCTCTGCCCGACAATCTGCAGCGTATAGGCGATGCCGTTCGAGGCGATGCCGCAGTAGAGTATGGCAGGGAATGCCGCCCTGATGCTCTCAAAGGAGTCCGGGCCGCTTATAAGGGCAAGCACGAGCCCGAGCGCTGAGGCGACGATGAACTGCCCGAACGAGAGCAGCACGCCGTCCACTTTCCTGACCCAGTAGTCGATGACCTGCACGTGCACGGCAAAAAGAAGTGCGCAGACGAGCTCCATCGCATCACCAGGCTCCATTGAGAGGCTGTTCCCCCTGAGTGTGAGGAACCCGAGTCCCGCGGCCGAGATGGCGACGGCAATCCAGATCCTCGCCCGGTTCTTCTGTCCGATGAAGAGTCCCAGTACCGGGACCAGGACCACGTACATCGCCGTGATGAACGATGCCTTGTGCACGTCGGTGTACTTGAGACCGTACTGCTGGAAGGTATCTGCGGCGATGAGGCATGCTCCGACCGCGATGGAGCCCTTTATGAGGTCAGATCTGCTGCTTTTCCTTATTGCGCTCCCTCCCTTTATTCTGATCCTGGAGGCGATCATGATCACCGGCAGCAGGAAAAGCGCGCCGATGAGCGTGCGGAAGAAGTTGAAGGTAAAAGGAGACACATAGTCCATGCCGAGCTTCTGCCCGACGAAGCCCCCGCCCCAGAGCATGGCTGTGAGGAGAAGGAGAAGGTACTGCCTGAGTGCGAACATGGGAAACCCCGGACAAAAAAAAGGCGGATCTCAGATGAGATCCGCATCATTAAATATTTATGAGAATCTGCGGCTTAATCCAGATCAGACCAGGCGCTCAGCGACCTTTGACCAGTCGATGTGCTCGCAGAACTTCGCGAGGTAGTCAGCCCTTCTGTTCTGGTAGTCGAGGTAGTAGGCGTGCTCCCATACGTCAACGGTCAGAAGCGGGGTGAGGCCGTCAGTAATCGGGCAGCCTGCGTTCGAGGTGCTGACGATGGAGAGCGTGCCTCCCTTCTTCACGAGCCAGGTCCAGCCTGATCCGAAGTTGCCGGCTGCGGCAGCCTTGAACTTTGAGAGGAACTCGTCTAGCGAGCCGAAGGAATGCTCGATGATGGCAAGCACCTCAGGGGGAACGCTGGTGCTCTTCGGGGAAATCGACTCGAAGTAGAACTGATGGTTGAAGACCTGGGCGGCGTTGTTGAAGAGCGGTCCCTTTGCGGTCTTGATTATGTCAGTCAGGCTCTTTGACTCATCGGCGGTTCCTGCAATGAGCTTATTGGTCGTATCAACGTAATTCTTAAGATGCTTTCCGTAGTGGAAGGAAAGTGTATTGGCAGAGAGGAAGCCCTCGAGGGCATCCTGTGCGTAGGGCAGGGCGGGCATCTGAACAGCCATATTTATCTCCTGTTATAAGCGAACCTGCTGATCCGGTTTACGGTATCCGGTTCTGCCTCTGATTATAGCGTTATGAGCGACTGTCTCCAATATCAATCATCAGGCGGTCAGAGCAGATCCTGCAGGCCGTCCCTGTTGTAGTTGCCGTTACTGTCCTTCGTGCAGGTCCATCTGAACTCCGGAACGGCGTACCTCAGCTCGATGAGGCCGCCGTCCGCGGGGATGAAGAGGTCAACCTTGTCATCGCCGTTCCTGAACGAGTAGGCGGTGCCGCTTCCGTCATCCTGCCTCCCGTCATGGGCCGTCTTCACCTCTTTGTATTTTTCCCGGAGGATGCCCAGCACCTCGTCGCCCTTTGCCTTTTTGAGCCTGGCGGCAACGGCCGCGGCGCGCCCGTTCCCGTCAAAGGACACCTCAAGCGAGAAGAGGCTGTCATCCTCTATCTGCGAGGTGTATACGCCGTAGGACTGATAGTCCTCACAGCCGCTTTTCCCCTCTGAGAAATAGGCGGGGTATTTCCCGGTGAACTCCTCAAAAGTCGTCTTCCCGAGGGAGACGCCGAACGTCTCGGTCCCCGCGGCGTATGAGGCGGGAGAAAGCATAAGCGCCGCGATTAAGCCTGCTGCAATCCTTTTCATGGTCTGAGCACCGGATGCCGCCGCATGGGCTGCCCCGGCAGACGCGCCGGGGCGCCTCATGCTCAGTCAATCCTGAAGCTGTCTCCTTTTTCCTTGACGAGGTTTAGCATATGCTCGGCCAGCTGCAGGCCGGACTCAGCAGTGGTCCTCCCGTAGTGGGCGCCGACGCTTACCGTAACCTTGGTGTCACCGAGCTGCGGTATGCTGATCTTCCTCACTTCCTCGACGCTTTCCCGGCAGCACCTGATGAAGTCAGACTGCGGGATGTCATGGCAGACCACCGCGAACACATCCCCGCCGTAGCGGCATACAACGTCCCTGTCCCTGAAGCAGGCTCTTACCGTCTTAGCGCAGGAGCGGAGGATCTCGTCGCCGGCCTCCTGCCCGAAGCGGTCATTGAGGAGCCTGAGCCCGTCAACATCGATGAGCACGACTCCGTCAGCCTGGAGGAAGGCGAGCTGCTCGTAGAAGTAGCGGCGGTTCCTGGCCTCGGTCAGCTCGTCGATGTATGCCTCGCGGCGCTCCTCCATGATCTGGCTCTTCAGGGAGTATAGATCCACCTCGGACTTCAGCGCGCTGTCCGGAACTGAGTAGACCGCCTCCATGGCATAGGGCTTCCTGTCTATCTCGACATACTGCGAGAAGACGATGTAAATCCTGCTGCCTGCGAACTCCAGCTTGATCTGCTTTGACCTGGTGGCATAGGCCCTGGCCGACACGCAGTTCTCGCAGCGCTCTCCCCTGTTCCACAGGTTGAAGCACATGCCGCTCGTTTTCCTGACGGTGCCGTCCTCATCGATCTGGAATACTGCCTGGCTGCTGACGTCAAGCACCCTGACCATGTCAAAGAGCGTCGAGAGCTCGCGCAGCCTGATTCTTGCCTCTGCGGCAGTGAGCCTCGGGAAGTCTCCTGCTCCCGGGCGCCCGGACTCGGGCTTGGTCTCCCTGACCCAGTTCCTCACATGCTCGTCGTGATCCGGATTGCTGCCCGGAGTGTTGCCTGACGCAGTGCGGGCGACGGCATCCTGCATGCGGCTGAGCTCCCCGTACCTGGAGTAGAGCGCGTAGCCGGAGTCAAAGCTCAGGGTAACCGGGGTGTCTCCGACCGCGTGCATGCCGGTACCTGGAGTAGAGCGCGTAGCCGGAGTCAAAGCTCAGGGTAACCGGGGTGTCTCCGACCGCGTGCATGCCGGTAAGGAAGGCGGTAACGGTCTCCCTCGTCTCGTCAAGATCCGCATAGCTGCCGCAGGCCATGACGATGTCAAACCTGTCGCCGGAACGGAACGCAACCGAGCTCCCTTCAGGAACCTT
Source organism: uncultured Pseudomonadota bacterium (assembly GCA_900317945.1). GTDB lineage: Bacteria > Pseudomonadota > Gammaproteobacteria > Enterobacterales > Succinivibrionaceae > UBA2810. The sequence goes on along the minus strand of ONIT01000027.1, from coordinate 280 downwards.
TCTGGAGATGGCGGAGGAGATCTTCCTGACGAGCTCGGCGTAGAGCTTTGCCCCGAACGAGTCGCGGAAGCCCCTGAGCGAGGAGATGCGGAACTCAATGAGGCCGAAGTCCCTGTTCTCGCTCTCCCAGAGCTCAGCGGCCTTGTCGAGCGCCATGAGGAGGCCGTTCTCGTTGAGGAGGCCGGAGAGCTTGTCAGTGCTTGAGTGCCTTGCGAAGGACATGGCGAGCGCGGCGGCGTTCGTAATGTCGATGAAGTAGCCAACCAGGCCGACGATCTTC
>ONIT01000036.1 GCA_900317945.1 uncultured Pseudomonadota bacterium | reverse complement strand
CAGGTGGGATTAGCCTATTCAAGCTGGAAACGCCGTATGCGGATCCGCACGTACGGTGTTGTGAGAGGTGTGATGCTAAAACATCCGCCTACTCGATTTGGCCTGCAGCGCTGTCCGGGGCCGTACCCGGGAAACAGAAAGGCCGCCCCAGGGCATTGCCCCGGAACAGCCTCTGAAAACAGTCCGCAGAGTCCGCCCTTACGCTTCTGCGTCTCCCGCGGTGAACTCCTCAAGCGAGCCGGCCTTCACCTGGATGCAGACAAAGGAGATGGCGCTGTCCTCTGAGGCGAAGATGCGGCGCTTTCCCTGGGGAGCGATCCTGATCCAGTCGCCCGCCTTCAGGGGAACGCTCTCGCCGTCTACCTCAAACCTGCCGCTCCCGGAGAGGATTCCGTAAATCTCCTCGTTCTTCCTGTGCCAGTGGACAAAAGGAACGCTGCCTCCCGCGGGAATGGAGTTGATGCTCACCTCTGCCCCGGTGAGCCCGAGACGGTCGTGAAGCTCGGTCCTTGCTGCGTTCTGATCCGTGCTGACAATGCTGAAATTTTTCATTCTGCGCTCCTTTTCCCAGCGGAATTCTGACTTGGCGGATCATAAACCAAATCCGCCGTTTGTTGTAATCATTGTTGTTACAATTATCATTCTATCCCCGGATAAGGAAGAGTGCAACCTTTTTCACAGAAATAACCAAAAAATCTCAGAACGCGGTTTGCATAATCCTAATATGCCACCATATAGATAGCATATGACAGCAGCCGTCAGGCAATCCCGCCTGCTCCGGTAACGGAGGACCAGAGAGTGAAATTTCCGGATGAAGAACAGGTAAACAAGGCAGCCGACGCGGCAGTCAGGACATTCTCCCTGAAAAACAACGGCTGGAACGCCGTTCTCGCCTCAATTCTCAAGATCCCTGGAGCCCGCGTGGACAGGACCGCCTTCCTCAGGGACGTCTTCGACTCGCTCCCCCAAGGGAGCTCGTGGCTTCCGGCAGAGACTGTGCACGACTACGCCGCGAAGCGGATCAGCCGCCACACCTACGAGACGTCAATTGCGTCAGCCGCAGCCGGGCTTCCCGGCGGATTCGCGCTCTTTGCCACCATCCCCGCTGACGTAATGCAGTACCTCTGGCACACCGTGGTCCTCGCTCAGGAGCTCTGCTACCTCTACGGCACCGCGGATCTCTTCTCTGATGAGGGAAAGCTCTCCGACCAGGGCAACGGCATCCTTACCCTAGCCGTATGCATGATGCTGGGCTCAAGGGACACCGAGACGGAAAATGCCTTCACTGCGCTCTACCGGGTGATGAGGGAAAAGGCGCTCAAGAATCCCAGCTTCCTCGCCGTAACGGCAAGGATCTGGTACCCGGCCGCCGAGAAGGCCGCGGAATGGCTCGGCGCCCGCCTTGCGGGAAATGCCGCAAAGGGCGGCCTCAGCAAGTTCCTTCCGCTCATCGGCGCCGCCGTGAACGGAATCGCGTCCTATGCCACCTTCTCATCGGCCGCAGCCTATTTTGAGGGCCGTCTGCTCAAGGACGCGAAGTCACTGCCCGGCGCCTGATAAAGCTCCTGCCCGGCGCATCACGCTCCGAGCTGCCTAAGGAGCCGGGAGCTCTCCAGCCCTGCGCCGGCCTCCGGCATTCCGGAGGCCGGCCTTTTCATTCCCACACTTTGGTGTAGTTTTACATCCGGGCTCCTTTTCCTAAAATCATGTCAGTTTGGACAAATATTGTCCAGATCATGCCTTTCCGTGCAAATTCAGGGCACAGCAGCCCCTTGCGGCTGACCGGTCTGTGACAAAACGCATGAGCGTCAGGCATTCATACAGAAAAAAGAGGATAAAAATGAACAAAATCGCAGCAGCAGTATGCGCCTCAGCAGCCATGATCATCGCCGCTCCGGCATTTGCAGACACCAATGAGGTTGACGTCGGCAAGATCACCTGCGGAGAGTTTCTCAAGGCGGATGACAATGGCAAGACCTTCATGCTGACCTGGATTGACGGCTACATGTCAGCCCAGAGCGAGAACACCGTAATGAGCAACGAGTGGATGGCCAAGCTCGGCACCTTCCTCGCCACCTACTGCACAAAGAATCCCAACACTACCGTTCTTGACGCCGTAGGCAATATGGAATAATAGTTCCGTCCGGCAGATTATCTGTTTGTCAATGCATCCGCTCAGGTGCCCGGACGGGAGCATTTTGCGTCAATAGGCATTAAGGGCACAGCATTTACGGAAAAAACAGCCTAACGGGATCCTGCCGGCAGCATCAAAGCCCGGCAATAAGACCAAAACACCAGCAGCCACGGGGCCAGACAGCATGAAAATACATCACATAGGAATTCATCTCCGCACAGTCCTCATGGCAGTGCTCCCGCTTTTCCTTGCCCTGCCCGCCAGCGCCGACACCTGGCTTTTCTACTGGTATCTTGTCGGCAGCAATCTGGAGAGCGAGGGAGGCGCGGCATCCGCGGATCTGCAGGAGCTCCTGAACGCGAAGCTCTCGAAGGACGTAAAGGTCTATATCCAGACCGGAGGAGCAAAGGAGTGGGCCAACCGGCAGGTGAAGGCCTCAAAGTCCCAGAGGTTCCTCGTTGACAGCGACGGGCTCCACGAGATCTACAGCGGCAGGGCCGTTGACATGGGCGCCACGGAGTCATTCAGGGACTTCATCGAGTTCGGAAAGAAGAACTTCAGGGCTGATCACCGCGTGCTGATCTTCTGGGATCATGGCAGCGGCCCGACGGGCGGCGTCGGCTACGACGAGCAGCACAACTTCAACTTCCTCTCGTTCAACAAGATCAACAAGGCGCTTACCGACGTTTACGGAGGCCCGAAAAAGGTCTTCGACATCATCGGCTTCGATGCCTGCCTGATGTCATCGGTTGACTCTCTGTTCTTCACCTCGCTCTGGGGCGACTACATGGTTGCCTCGCAGGAGCTTGAGCCGGGAAACGGCTGGGAGTACACCGGCTTCATGAGCGATCTCTCCAGGAACACCTCGATGTCACCGAGGAAGCTCGGAGAGCTGATTGTTGACAGCTACCACCGCGGCTGTGAGGAGGCGGGCTCCGAGGAGGCGGCAACGCTTGCGCTCACCGATGCCCGCCACTCGGCAGCATTCCTCGGGAGCCTCCAGGAGCTCGGCGGCAGCATGATAATGGACCTGACCGAGGCAGAGACACAGGATGAGCTGGTCAGCTCCCTCACTAGAATCGACAGAAAGGCGGACTCTGCCGAGCGCTTCGGCGACTCAAGCGACTCGTCCGAGGTAATCGACGTCGGGCAGTTCATCAGCAGCCTCTGCTCCGGCGGCGGGCACCAGGAAGAGTGCAGCGCCGTCAGGAAGGCCTACAGCGATGTCGTTCTCTACAACAAGACTGGAGACGCCTCCGAGGGCACCGGCCTCTCGCTCTATTACCCGGTGTCCAAGGACGAGGAGAAGTTCGGCGCCGTCCTGGAGAACGGCTATTTCCCCTCCCCGTTCATGGTCATCGCCGGAATCCTTACCGGCTCCATCGATGACGAGATGATCGATGCCATCATGAACGAGACCTACAAGCTCAACGAGTACTACTCAAATGCCGCCCTGGCCGGCGGCGGAGAGGCGGAAAGCTCAGGATCCTCCTCAGGCGGAAACGGCTCCGCAGGCACAGGAGGCGGGTCATTCTTCTCGTCCGTGGGGAGCGGGGCCGCTGAAACCGGCGGCTCATCCGGAACGGCCGGAGGAAGCGAAGGCGGTGGGACGCAGGCCCATGCAGGCAGCAGCGGCGCCTCAGGCGGCTCCTTCTCCCTCGACAGCATGCTCACGGATGTGCTGAACTCAATACAGACACCAGGCGGATCTGTCGCGGCATCATTCACCAACGTCGCACAGTCCGTTGTGGCGCAGGCAGCCGCCATGCACAGCATAAACACCACTGTGCAGAAGGATGAGGGCGTCTCAAAGCTCGAGGATCTCGACGTCTCACTCCGCGACGACGGGACATCCTACATCGAGATACCGAAGCAGTACCTCAGCAGCGTAAGCCGCGTGACCTACATAGAAGGAATCCTGGTTGAAGAGGACAAGAAGGAAGGCACACCTCCGTTTGTCATCTTTATCGGAGAGGGCGGGAAGCTCGACGCCGACTGGGACAAGGGCGTATTCAGCGACCAGGTCTACGGCAGCTGGCCGGCAATCGACGGGAACCTGCTGCCGCTCGAGGCAAACAATGTAACCGACCGCTACATTACCTACGACTGCCACGTCAAGATCAACAAGAAAGACAGCAGCATGAACATCGTCTACGAGAAGAAGACCCAGAAGTACCGCATCCTGGGCTTCACTCCCTGGGATGACACAGACACCAGCATGGCCCAGAGAAAGATCACGAAGCTGAAGAAAGGCGATGTCATAACGCCGGTATTCGAGGCCGTAACAACCCCGGAGGACGGCTCTGAGGACAAGGACTTCGAATTCGAGGGCGACAGCTTCAAGTACAGTGAGTCCATGGAAATCAAGGACGAGGACGTGGGCGACGTCGAGCTGATGATGTACTACCAGATCAGCGACTTCAAGGGCAACCAGGCCGCCTCGAAGTTCGTCTACTTCACCGTCAAGGGAGACAACATCGAGGTTGAGCTCGATGATGATGAGGAGGACGGTGAGTCTGACTCAGAAGATGGTGGCAGCGGATCCGGCCTGCAGAAAGGCACTGCCGCTGCTCCATACACAGTCACAGGACGGAAAATAGGAGAGTAGCAGTCCCCCTCCGCTGCAGCGCCGGGCGGAAAAGCTCCGGCGCGCGTCCTTCATGAGCGCTGCACCAGCAGCGCTTTTTCATTTCTGCACTTCCTAGAAATGGCGGGTTACGGTAAAGCGCTTAAGGGAGACCTTCTCCCCATCTCCGATGCCGGCCTTGCGCTTCGAGATCGCAATCTGCTGCTCAGGCGTATCGACGCCGTCGAGATCCGGAAGAAGGAGTCCCCTCCTTCCCCTGCTCTCCACAATGACGCCGTACTTCTTCGGATCAAGCTCTGACTCCGACTCAATGCTCTCCGGCTCGCTCAGCACGTCGACGCTGTACTCAAGAAGCGCAAGCTCATCAGGCTCCACGGGAGGAAACCTCGGATCCTCCGTTGCCGCGCAGACGGCGTTCCGCATTATCTCCTCCGCGATGGAGCCTGTTACTGGGAGTATGGTGCCGATGCAGCCGCGGAGCTTTCCGAGGCGGTGGAGAGACACGAACACGCCGGCCCTGCGTCCCGTCATCTCAGGCGGAAGGCCATCGGGCATGACCGGCGTCTCCCCTCTGATGTGCTTCTCGATAGTCATTCTCGCAAGGCTTACATAGGGATCCTCCGCACGCCTCTGCTCCGCTATTTTCTCCTGCAGGATCCGCTCGAACTCATCGAGGAAGCAGCGCCCCTTGTCGGGAGCACCGGGAGTGAAGGTAACGACTCCGTAGCCGACGCCGGTCACATCCTCATGGGATATGGGATCTGCCTTCACCGACACGCCGTCGAAGGCGCCTGCCATGATGACAAAGCTCCGGTGGCCGCACTCCGCGGCCCTGCCGCAGAAGTTCTCATCAAAATCCAGGAGCTCACCGAATGAGGCAGAGCCCATGACGCGCATGATCCGCTCATCGTAGACTGGGCCCTCCTCCGCGAAGCCGTACGGGCCGTAGTCCTTGAGCTTATGGGAGAGATCGCCGCTCGCGACGAACACTGCCCTGCGGCCGAGCTTCTCCACAGCGTCCTTTATAGCGATGCCGAGCCGGTAGTGATCGCTCAGGGAAAATCCTGAAAGCCCTATGCGCACAATGCGAAGGCGCGGCCTCGCGTCATTGATGAGCCCGGCGTCCTCAAACGCCTTCCTGAGGAAGTAAAGGGGAACCAGCGTGCCGTGATCAAGCGATGGATCGCGCTCACCGAGAGTTCCGGCATGAATGCCGCGCTCGCCTGCAAGGGAGCAGATCCCGGCAACAAGCTCTGTGTCGTAGTCTGTCTCAATTGAGACCTCCGGCGCGCCGAAGCGCGAGAGATCGCCTGAGGCGGAGGTTCCCGGCGAGATGTGGAAATAGTCGCCGTACATTACCGTGTGGGGGCTCGTGATTATGAGCGAGTCCGGACGGAGCGACGCGGCGAACGCCGCTGCCTTCCGGTACGCGTACGAGGTTTTCACAATTTCGGACTCACGTCCGCCTCCGACCTCAGGAACGATGAGGGGCGGATGCGGAACCATGATGCCGCCGACTATCGACATAGATGCCTCCTAGCAATTGCCTGCATATACATGCGTGAGATATTTTCCTGCCTCACGGGCAAGCGAGTGAACGAGATCCGGATCGGTCGCCTCCCGGTCAGCCATCCTCCAGCGCGGGAAGAAGCGCGTAACATGGAGGGGGATTTCAGGATCGACTGACGACACCCACTCCGCAAGAGTCCTTATTTCATCAGGGGAGTCATTCTCCCCGGGGATGATGAGCGTCGTGAGCTCGACATGGCACGAGCGGGCGGCTGTCTCAATGTTGCGCTTCACCGTCCCGAGGTCTCCGCCTATCCTCCGGTAGAATCCATCCGTGAATGCCTTGAGATCGATATTGGCGGCATCCGTAACGGCCATCAGGCGGTCCCAGATCTCGGGCGACGCGCCGCCGTTCGTGACGAGTGCGAGCCTGAGATCCGTCCCCTTCATGGCCTCCGCCGTGTCGATGATATACTCCCACGAGACAGTGGGCTCATTATAGGTGAAGGCGATGCCGATGTTTCCCCTGCTTCTGAGCTCAAGCGCCAGAGATACCAGGCTCTCCGGCGGCACATACCTGTACTCCGCCTCCTGCTCTGAAATCTGGGAGATGCCGTGGTTCTGACAGAACGGACAGTGGTAGTTGCAGCCGAAGCTCCCGACAGAAAGGATGAGTGAGCCAGGACAAAAATGCCTGAAGGGCTTCTTCTCCACCGGATCGAGCGCCATGGAGGTGATTTTCCCGTAATTTGCCGGGATCACCCTGCCGCCCTCTGCCTTTCTTGCCCGGCAGATGCCGTATTCCCATTCATTAAGGCTGCAGCGGTGATGGCATCCAGGGCAGACTGTCTTTTCTCCCATAAAAACCTCTGTTAAGAGGACAACCCAAGGTTCCTCCTGAAAGATTATTGGTCACCAGGCAGGTTTTCAGCTTCAGGTGAGCCTGCAGACGAACCTAACTCATTATGTTCCGGCTGGTTCCGTCAGCCTCTTTGATCTGTTTAAGGAGCCTGGCCTCCTTCATCTTTTTAATATACCGCTGGACTGTTCTTGAAGTTACTCCGCACTTTTCTGCCAGCTCCTGCACCGTCATAAAGGGATCGTCTTTCAGCAGATCAACGATCTTTTGCTCTGTGGACGGCACTTCGTTTCTGGCAGCCACTCCGTTGCGTAAGAAGGTAAAGCGGAAACCTGTTGAAGTCTCTGCATACTCATACCTTACCTTCTTTGCCCTGCAGGCTGCAAAAGTCCGCTCAAATCCAGTTGAAACCTGCTCAATCGTGCCATTCCGGAAAAGGATATCCGAAATGGTGATATTAAGCGGAATTGGTTCAAGCCCCTTGTTTGCATAGTCTTCAGGAGTATATGGCTTTGGAAACATTCCCGGTGAATAGATTGAGACCCGATCGCTGTATACATCGAGCTCAAAGTCCGTCCCGGTATCGTAGTCTCCGTGGCTGAATGCGTTAACAATAATCTCACGGTACGCCTCAGCAGGTATCTCAGGCTCCTCCTTCCGTCTGATATCACCGTCGAGAATGAACTTCCAGTCTATATTCGATGCCAGGAATTTCATTGAAGCCTCTATGCACTCGAAGACATTTCCCTCGAATACCTGCAGGCTGATAACCGTCAGCCTTGTAGCACCTGCAAATCTCACCAGCTTGACTCGCACAGGGCCATTCCGTGAAAACAATACATTGCCGGCATTATTGAGATTAACATCGCTAAACATAAGACCAAGCCGGCTGAGCACATGATCTGCTGCCGTGTACTTCAGTACCAGCCTTCCTTTTTCCCTGGCATTAGCCACATAGGCTTTCAGCTGCTCCTCATTGATGTTCTTGAAGCTGCAGCCTGAATCAGCTTTCTCCCAGTCAGAATAATCTGCTCTCTGCGTCATGTAATACTGCCGGAGAGTCTCATTGTCCATCTGGCGGTCTTCATCATGAAATCTGAGAAAATATCTGCCTCTCGCTGAATACGGGGCCCTGTTCCCGCTGAACTCCACCTCAATGAAATGCTTTCCGTCAGCAGACACACACTCTGACACACTGTAACGACACTGAGGCTTCAGATCCCTCGCAATATCCTGGGAAAGCCTGTTTAAAGTAGAATCACCAATTGTCTGGCCTTTCACGTCACCATTGTCCTTGACGCCGAAATAAAGTGTTCCCTTCCCATGTTTATTAAGGATTGAAGACATGGACTCAATCCCCTTGTCCTTGTCTGCTGTAGATTCCTTAAACTCGATGAACTCAGTCTCTTTTCCGATATTCATGCCAGTCTCCGTGTAAGGTCAGATGTTGCAGCGACATCCGCGACTCGGTTCAGTGTCGTTTTGCGACATTATATCATGTCGCAATTGTCGTCTGCAGATAAAAACAAAACGTAATATTACGACTCATATAACTTTTAGCCAAAATATAATCATGGATATAGAGCTATATGCACACAGAAGGCATTATTGATCGAAACAAATAAAACAACGTATATTTCAATATCTTATCAATAAATATTCAGAATTTTAACCAATCATATATTCTAAGTAACGACAATGCGACATCAGCGACATCGGTCAATGTCGCTTTGCGACATTTGCCATGTCGCCACAGCGACATCAGAACAAAAATAAGCGATAAATGCTGGAGTTACAAAATTATTTCTCAAACAGAGCAATACAGCATGCCAAAGATGACAGATTTTTTAATTATGTAAAATATCTTTATATTTCAAGAACTTATACGAGAATATTCAGCATTTTCTCAAACAGACTCAAAGAATAAACGATCATGCGACATCAGCGACATGACTCAGTGTCGTTTTGCGACATTTGGCGTGTCGTCACAGCGACATCCCCAAAAGCACAACGCAAACATGGACTGCAAGTTTTTTCATGAAAACAAAGCTTTAGCAAAGGCTGCCACTCACCTGTGAGACCCCAGGAGACCCATCCATGCGGCATCAGAGTCACTCTTAGTGTCGCTTTGCGACATCCTGCCATGTCGCTTGTGTCGCATGCCGGCAGGATGATGAAATGCGCAACCGCCGTGAGTTTTCAGCATTCAGATTAATATCCTCCTGAGACCAGCCTGCATCATGCCCCGCCATAACTGCCCTGCCCGGCCACAGTCCGCTCAAGCTCGGAGAGAAACAGATCCGCCGCCCTTGAGCGGCCCTGGAACTTCTTCCAGACAGCCGTAAGGCTCACTGAAAGCTCCGGCACGACAGGTATGAACCTGAGGTGCGTCCCCGCCATATTGAAAATGTGTCCGAGCGTCAGTGCATAGCCCATTCCCTCCTCCACCATCATCTTTCCGGTATAAACAAGGCTGTAGGTGTCCCTGATGTCAAGCTCCCCGGGATCCTTACCGAGCCACTTCCTGAACTTGCCGGACACTAAAGGCTGCCTCGCTGCGATAAGCGGCAGGTCCCAGAGCTCGCTGATCTCAAGCGAGTCACGCACCGCGAGCGGATCGTCATCCGGCACCAGGAGCCCCCAGCTGTCGGTGTACGGAAGCGGCAGATAGTCGTACTTGGACTGATCCACGTCGCCGAAAAGGATGCAGAAGTCAAAAAAGCCGCTGTCAAGGCGGTCGGTAAGATCCTCGGTCGTGCCGCTCGTGAAGTGGAAATGTATGCCGGGATGCTCGTCGTGAACCCTCCTTGCCGCCTGGATTATGCTCCTTATCGCCTCTGACTCTCCTGTCCCGATGCAGATGTCGCCGGAGACCTCCTCCTCCGAGGACTTCATCTCGCTCACCGTCCTCCGCGCGAGGCTCAGGATTTCCTCGGCGCGCCTCCGGAGGAACACTCCGTCATCTGTCAGCGTGACCTTCCTCTTTCCCCTGACGAGAAGCACCTTGCCGAGCTCATGCTCTAAATCCGCGAGCTGCCTCGAGAGCGTCGGCTGCGTGAGGTGCAGGAACTCCGCGGCCCTCGTGAAGTTCTGTTCCCTTGCCACGGCAAGGAAATACTCAAGCACGCGAAGCTCCATTTCTTTCTCCTCCCACACAGAGCCGGATCTGCCGCAAGTCCGCGGCAGCTGCAAATCGTTATCATGCTTAAAAAGCATCATACACTATTTTCCATAAGTATTTGATATTGTAAAAATTACAGTTACAATATTCTTCACCGTAAAGAACGGCCAGCAAACAGGAGCACTCAAATGGAAGAGAAAATCTGCGGCATGACAAAGGAAAGCCTCAGGCAGTGCCTCAGCGAGTGCGGCTGCTGCTGCAAAACCGCCGACTCTGTAATTGAGAAGATTGAGAGCAGCGACCGCAAGGGCGCCAGGAAGATCCTCGAGCAGAAGAGAAAGGAGGCGCTTGAGAGCCTCCATCAGGAGCAGCAGAAAATCGACAGGATCGATTTCCTCTCATGGCAGATGGACAAGGAAGAGAAGTCCGGCGGGAAACAGAAATAGCGCTGCGGCAGCAAGGTTTCATCAGTAAGCAAGCAATCAAATAAAGCAAGGAAATGGAGACAGCAATGGCAGAAATGGAAAGGTTCAACCCCAAGTCAAGAAAGAACGAGGAGATTCACCAGGAGAGCCTCAGCGGCGAGCGAGCCCTCTACCGCGGAGCGAACCTCAAAATCTACGACACCGTTTTCCACGACGGCGAGTCGCCCCTCAAGGAAAGCCGCGACATCGAACTCTACGGCACCGAGTTCCAGTGGAAATACCCGCTCTGGTACTCGAAGAACGTCTATGTGAAGGACTGCGTCTGGCAGCCCATGGCAAGATCCGGCGTCTGGTACACAGAGCACATGACCGTCGACGACTCGATGATCTGGGGCCCCAAGAACTTCCGCAGGTGCAAGGACATCACGATAAGGAACACCTCGCTGCCTGACGCCGCGGAGACGCTCTGGTCATGCAGCAGGATAAGGCTCGAGCACGTCACGGCGAAGGGCGACTATTTCGGGATGAACTCCTCGGACATCTATATTGACGGGCTTGACCTCTACGGCAACTACGCCTTCGACGGCGGCCGCAACATCGAGATCCACAACTCGAAGCTCCTCACCAAGGACTGCTTCTGGAACTGCGAGAACGTTACCGTCTACGACTCCTACATCTCCGGTGAGTACCTTGCCTGGAACACGAAGAACCTCACCCTCATCAACTGCACCATTGAGTCTGATCAGGGACTCTGCTACATTGATCACCTGAAGATGGTGAACTGCAGGCTCGTCAATACGAGGCTCGCCTTCGAGTACTCGACTGACATCGACGCCGACATCAGAAACAGGATTGACTCGGTCCTGAACCCGGGCTCCGGCAAGATCACGGCAAGGACCATCGCGAACCTCATCATCGAGAGCGACAACTGCGACGCGTCCAAGACCTGCATCACCATCAAGAACGACAAGGACAAGCCGGCCTGCCGCATCACGGCCGCCGTATAACCCACAGGGAGGCACAGATGCCCAAGTACAATTTCGATGAGATCCTGAACCGCCGCGGCACCAATTCGCTCAAATGGAACGTCGGTGAGAACGAGCTCCCGATGTGGGTTGCCGACATGGACTTCAGGACCGCCCCTGAAATCACCGAAGCACTGCAGAAGAGGCTAGCGCTCGGAGCCTACGGCTACTCGGTGATCCCGGATGAGTGGAGCGATGCCTACATTCACTGGTGGAAGGAGCGGCATCACCTCGGCATCAGGAAGGAGGAGCTGATTTTCTCCACAGGCGTCATACCGACTGTCTCGAGCACGGTAAGGAAGCTCACGACGCCCAATGAGAATGTCGTCATACAGACTCCTGTCTACAACATCTTCTTCAACTGCATCGTGAACAACGGCGCACGCGTCCTTGAGAATCCTCTCATCCTTAAGGACGGCCGCTGGGAGATGGACTTTGAGGACCTCGAGAAAAAGCTCGCGGATCCGCAGACCTCGCTCATGATCCTCTGCAACCCGCACAATCCCGTAGGGCGCATCTGGACAAAGGAGGAGCTCTCAAGAGTCGGCGAGCTCTGCGCGAAGTACGGAGTAACGGTAATCTCTGACGAGATCCACTGCGACATAGCGGATCCCGGGAAGGAGTACGTTCCCTTTGCCGGCGTCTCCGAGACCTGCCGCAGTATAAGCGTCACCGCGATAGCGCCCACCAAGTGCTTCAACATCGCGGGGCTCAATACGAGCGCCGCGCTTATCCCGGACAGGATCCTCCGCCACAAGGTCTGGCGTCAGCTCAACACCGACGAGTGCGGCGAGCCCAATTTCCTTGCCGTAACCGCGGCTGTAACAGCATTTGAGAAAGGCGGGGAGTGGCTCGACGAGATGAACGCCTACGTAAGGTCCAACAAGGACTATGCCATAGACTTCATCAGGAAAAACATCCCGGAAATCGATCCGCTCGACACAGAGGCGACCTATCTCCTCTGGGCTGACTGCCGGAAGGCAACTGGCCCCAGGACCGATCTGCAGAAGTTCATCAGGAAGGAGACCGGGCTCTATGTCTCCTGCGGCGAGCAGTACGGAGCAACCACAGGACAGGGATTCCTCAGGATAAACCTCGCCTGCCCGAGGGCCCTTGTCGAGGACGGAATGAGACGTCTTGCTGACGGAATCAGGAAGTACACTGCCGCGCTCTGAGTCTCCAGGCATACATGCTGCTTTGAAGAGCCAGCTCAGCAGGCACAAAATCAGATACGGAAAAGCCGGTTCCCCGCCATGAGGAGCCGGCTTCATTCATTTCCTGAAAAGAGAAAGGCTACAGGCTCATCTTCAGGATCTCGACTACTCCCTCGCGGTCAACCGGCCTCATGGCATTAGCGAGCGGCCACCAGTGGGCAAGCACATGATCGGCCATGTCGCCGAAATGCTCATCGGTGATGCCGAGCTCGCTGAGGCGCGCAGGAAGCCCGAGTGATTTGAAGAACTCCGCAGTGCGGTCAATCGCCTCATTCGCGACCTTCATCTTATCGTCAGACGGAGCGATGCCCCAGACATTGGTGCCGTACTGGTAGAAGCGGTCAAGCGAGCCCGGATCGCGGAGAGTCCAGCGCATCAGGGGAGGAGTGAGGATGGCCAGCCCGACGCCGTGGGTGATGTCATACCAGGCCGAGACCTCATGCTCGATGCCGTGGCAGACCCAGACCGAGGGAGTGCGGCCGATGGCCGGAACATCGTTGCAGCCGAAGGAGGCAACCTGCATCAGCGCTGCCCTCGCCTCGTAATTGTCAGGCTCCTTAATCGCAATCGGAGCGTACTTTATTACGGTCTTCAGCATGCCCTCGCAGATGCTGTCGGTAAGGATGTTGCCGTCCTTCACCAGGTAGCTCTCGAGAGTGTGGTTGAAGATATCTGCGGATCCCGCGGCAGTCTGCCTGGCGCTTACGGTGAAGGTGTACTCCGGATCGAGGATCGAAATCTTCGGGAAGAGCGACGGTCCGCCGAGGAGAGCAAGCTTCTCGTGGGTGTCAGGATTCGAGATTACCGCGCCTCCGTCGTACTCCGAGCCGGTTGCCGCAAGGGTGAGGATCGAGACGATGGGAAGGCTCTTTCCGATCTTTTTGCTGTCAAGGACCAGATCCCAGGGATCGCCCTCATAGAAGACGCCGCAGGCGACGTTCTTCACGCAGTCAATTACGCTGCCGCCGCCGACCGCGAGGATGAAGTCAACCTTATTCTCGCGGCAGAGCCTCACGCCCTCGCGTACCGAGCCGATCTTCGGGTTGGGCTCGATGCCGGAAAGCTCCACGATATTGAAGCCGTTGAGCAGAGCCTTGACCCTGTCATAGAGGCCGATCTTCTTAATGCTGCCGCCGCCGTAGGCAAGGAGGACATTCCTGCCCATGCCGCGGACAAGATCAGGGAGCTCGCTCACGCGGCCCTTTCCGAATACCAGGTTGGTGGGAAGACAAAGATTATACGGGTACATTAAGCCTCCAATTGAGCTGAACGGAAGATCCGGGATGCCGGCAACGGACGCCGGACAGCTCATTATATGGAGGAAAGCGTGCGGTAAAAATGACAGGAAACGCAAAAATCTGAAAACTTCCGGAAAGAAGTTCCAGCTCTCCCCGTGGCTGCGGGAACAGCTTCCCTGCGGGCTGAAGATTCAGAGCCGGAACTCAGTGCGCGAGCGGCGTGTCAGGCTCCCTTTCCCTTAACGGCTCAAGCGCCCTCTGCGCCCTGCTCCAGCCGCCGCCCTTCTCGGGGATGATCTCATGGGTGGCAAACCACTCGCGCCTCGCGAGGACGAGAGCCCGCATTCTGTGGCGCGCCAGGCGCTGCTTGATCTGAATGCCCTTAGCCCCGGCCCTGATGATGTCCGCGGGAGTTACTTTCCTCACCGCCTCGAACATGTCAAGCATGTAGTCGGCAGGCTGGTAGGGAAGGTTCTCGAAGCCCAGGCGCCCGTGGTAGTCTGTCGCCGCGGCCTTCGCGAGCATCGGGACGCGCTCCGGGTGCCGGAAGGCGTCAATGGCATAGAACACCTTAAGCGCTGACGATGCTCTGGAGCGCCTGATGAAGCGGTGAACAAGGGAGTGGTTCGCGCAGACAACCCTCGCGAAATCCCGGTACTCATTCGGGATCCTGAGCCTCTCGCACATTCTCTCGGCAAGCGGCACGCCCTTCGGCCCATGCATGGGATGCCTCGGCAGCTGCTCCTTGGGGGTAAGCGCCTTCCCGAAATCGTGGCAGAACACGCCGAACTTCACCACCGGATCCGGATCGTCGGAGATTATCCTGAGGCAGAGCTCCATATGGATGCCGGTGTCGACCTCCGGGTGCCAGTCCTTCCTCGCAGGAACCCCGTAGAGCGCGTCCAGCTCCGGGAAAACCACCCTCAGGGCCCCGCACTCATGCAGAGTCCTCACGAACACGTCAAGCATGCCGTGCTGCAGGACCTTGTAGAACTCCTGCCAGACTCTCTCAGGGACAAGATAGGAGAGCTCGCCGCTCCTCACCATCTTTTTAATGAGCTCCATTGTCCCCGTGGCGACGGTGAAGCCCAGGGGCGCGAACCTTGCCGCGAAGCGCGCGACGCGGAGGACCCTCAGGGGATCCTCCTCGAAGGCGGGCGAGGTGTGGCGGAGGAGGTGCTTTTTCAGATCGGACATTCCGCCCCAGGGATCAACGATGTTCCCGTCCTCGTCCATGGCCATCGCGTTGATGGTGAGATCGCGCCTCGAGAGATCCTCCTCAATCGTGATGTCAGGCGAAAAGTCGCAGATGAAGCCGCCGTAGCCATGCCCGCTCTTCTTTTCGGTGCGGGCAAGCGCGTATTCCTCGTGCGTCTCCGGATGGAGGAAAACAGGGAAGTCCTTCCCTACCTGCCTGAAGCCCCGCTCAAGCATCATCTCAGGCGTCGCTCCGGTTACGACAAAGTCCCTGTCGTGGACCTTAAGCCCAAGAATTCTGTCCCGTACAGCGCCGCCAACGAGGTAAGTTTTCATGATCCTTCCGGTTGCTGTCCAATCAGAGAGTGCCGGAAGCGCCCCGCCTCCGGCACAAGTATGATTCTATCATAAATGTAAGGCGTTCCTTACATAATAAAAGCCCTGCCAGGCAGGCTATTTTGCCCTGCCGTACCAGCTCTCAGCCTTCTTTTTGTCAGCCTTGAAGCAGATGTTCTGGCTGTACTTCGGATCGTACTCGCGCCCGAGCATCTTTGCCCAGACTGCGCTCTTCCCGGCCAGCTTCTCATAAACCTCCGAGACGAACGCGCAGTCCCTGTTTTTCTTGGCGTCCCTTATGGCAGAGGCAATAAACATGTCGTCAGGACTGAGCGATATGCACTTTTTGATGAACTGCTCTGCGGAAACTCCCTTTCTATAGGCGCAGGCTGACCTTGCAGTCTCGGTATTGAGACGCTTCTCCGCATCGGCAAGCTTCACCGAAAGGCTCCGGTTCTGCACGCTGAGCTCCCTGATTTTCGCGTCCTTCTCCGCAATCCTCTTCTCGGCCCTGCCGCGCACCGACTGCACCTCCGCGGTCAGGATCTCGCCCGTGTTGCCGAGGCTCTCCGACTGCTCGCGCAGCCTGCTGTTGCTGCTCTCGGCGTCCTTGAGCTTCCGGCACGCCTCGTCAATGACGCTCTGGTATGCCGCGTGGCGCCCGGTATGCTTCCCGTCGCAGAGCTCCGCGACGTTCTGGGGATTCTTGCCGGACTGGAAAAGGCTTGCCACCTCATCGCAGCCAGAGAGCGCCGCAGATACACAGAGAGCCGATGCTGCAGCAAAGGCGCAGAAAACAACATGGGAGAGCCTGCCTTTCATTCAAAACCTCACAAGAAGCACGGCATGATGCCGATTGCCCTGATTTTATCAGATATAGTTTGTCAGACCGCGGGAGATCCGCGGCAGAGTCCGCTGAGAGCATTATAATCCAGCTATAAAAATGTGACACAGGCGACAGAATGGCAGAAGAGAATGACACCATGCCGGAAGGCATGGCAGCGGAATGCTATGCTGCATTCCTCGAGAGCGAGGAGCTCTCGGTGATGAACGAGTTAAGGCCCATGGATGGCAGGAAACAGGAGCTGGCTCCCCAAGGATCAGCGCCTGATGACAGCGCTGAGGCAGAGGAAAGGCTCTCAGCCGAGCTCTCTGACATCATCATGAGGGCGGAGAGGCTCCGGGACGATCTGCCCTCCGTCTGAGCCCGCAGGATCTCAGTATCCGGCGGAGTCAAACATCAGGCCGAGGAGCCAGGCCATGAGCGGAATTGTCGCCATGCAGAGGATGGTCGAGATGATGTTTACCGCGGAGGATCTCTCATAGTCCCTGTGGAACACCAGTGCGAACTGGGTAATGAGGACCGCGCACGGGGCTGCGGCTGAAAGATATGAGACGGTGAGGATATCGCGCCCGTCCGGGACAAGCGACGCAGCGCCCGAGAATACATAGCAGAGGGCCGCGATGAAAGGGAAAGCTATGAGCCTGAGGAACGCGGTGAACCAGGCGCGCCTCACGAGAAAGATGTCCCTGAGCTTCATCCCGCCGAGGATTATGCCCATCTGAATCATCGCGACCGGCCCCATGGCAAGCCCCATCGACTTCATCGCCGAGGAGATGATGTCAGGGAGGCGGATCCCGGTAACGAAGAGGAATATCCCCACGAAAACCGCGATTACGTTGATGTTGAGCAGAACCCTTCTCAGCGAGAGCTTTTTCTCTCCGCTCACGAGGGTCCGTCCGTGGGTCCAGACAAAGAAGGTCTGCACGGCGACAAACGCGGAACAGTACATGATCTCCTTCTCCCCGAACACCGCGGCGACCAACGGGATGATGAGGTTCCCTGAGTTCGAGTAGGCGATATTGGCCTGCTCGATGTCGGAAAGGCCGAGAGGCTTCTTGAGTAGCCTTGCAGCCGCGATATATAGCACATGGCAGAATACCGCGGCTCCGAAAGAGAGAAGGAGCCCAGAGCCGGAGCCGCCCGAGGGCGACTCATAGGCCTCGATGATGACGCAGGGCGTGATGATGTAGATGAGGACTACGGAAAGGGATCTGCTGCTCTCCGCGGTTACCAGGCCGGCCTTCTCCACTGCCGCCCCGCAGAGAATCATGCAGAGCAGCATGAGGATGCCGTTCATCAGGAGAAGGGGAAGCATTTAGCCCGGGAGCACCACCGAGTAGGGGCTGCCGTCCATGAGATCAGCGCTAAGCGACTCGTCGAGCGGGCGGAAGAGGACATACTCGTCAGGATAGACGCTCCTGTTCCTTATGCCGGCGCTCACCGCAGGAACAAAGCCGAACCTCGAGTAATAATCCGGATCCCCCACGAGGAAGATCCCGCGGTAGCCCTGGCTTACCGCGTCAGCGATGGATCGCTCCACAAGCGCCGTGCCGATGCCCTGGTGCTGGAAGGCGGGGCGCACCGAGAGCGGCGCGAGGAGAAGCCCCCTGATGCTGCTGTTCCCGTGGCTTATCGGAAGTACGGAGAGGATGATGTGCCCCAGGATCTCGCCTGAGTCATCGTCAGCCGCCACATACTCAAGCCCCGGGATATACGCGTCCGAGGAGCGGAGGATCTCGACAAACTGCACCTCATGGCCGAGGGACACCGCAGAGTCCCTGAACGCCTCCTCGATGAGCGCGGCTATAGCGCCGTACTCGTCCCTTCTTGCATGCCTGATGATCACGGTGCAAGCCTCCCGATGTCAAAGCCCCCGTCCGGGCGCCTGGTGTAAAGGAAACGGTCATGGAGCCTGTTCTCGCCGCCCTGCCAGAACTCGATGGTGTCAATCGAGACGCGGAAGCCGCCCCAGAAGTCAGGCACCGGGACCTGCCCGTTCGAGAACTTCTGCTTGAGCTCCAGGAACTTTGCCTCAAGCACGCCCCTCGCCGAGATGAGCCTCGACTGGTGGCTTACCCAGGCCCCGATCTGGGAGTCCTTGGGACGGGAGAGGAAATAGCTCACGATCTCCTTGTAGGGGGTCTTCACCGCGGTCCCCTGCACGGCGACCTGCCGGTCGAGCGGGTACCAGGGGAAAAGGAGGCTCACGTGCGGGTTCCCCGCAATCTGCTGCGCCTTCCTCGAGCCGTAGTTGGTGAAGAAGACAAAGCCGTCGTGATCGTATTTCTTGAGAAGCACGGTGCGCTGCGAGGGTATTCCGCCCTCGCCGACAGTCGACACAATCATGGCGGTCGGATCCGGGAGATCGGACTTCACCGCCTCTCCCAGCCACTTCTCGAACATGACAAGCGGATCATCCGGCATGTCGCTCCTGTGGAGCTTCGCGTACTTGTACTGTCTTCTTATGCCTGAAATGTCCATGCCTAACCTCCAAGGATCGGGAATATTCCCTTGAGCCCGGTGCTCATGATCTCGACGCCGAGCGACATCATTATAAGTCCCATCACCCTGGTCGAGATATTTATTCCGAGCGGGCCGAGGATTTTCTGGAGCCACCCTGCGGAGCAGAACATCAGCCAGAGGATCGAGCCGAAGAGGAGTATGGCGCCGCCGATGACGAACCACTGGCGGAAATGCGTGATCTGCGACGAGTAGACGATAATGGAGCTGATGGCGCCGGGGCCCGCGAGGATAGGTATCGCAAGCGGGACAATCGCCTGCCCGATGGCGCCCTCCTCCTCAAGGGCGGCTGTCGCCTGCCCCTCCTTCCTGGCCTCAGTCATGCTGCCCCTCAGCATCGAGAGCGAGAGCAGGCAGATGAATATTCCTCCCGCGGTGCGGAACGAGGAGATCGAGATGCCGAAGAAGTTGAGGATGAACTGCCCGATGAGAAGCGCAATCACCAGGACGAACACCACCGTGCCGGCGCAGACCGTTCCGACCCTGAAGCGGACGGACGGGGAAAGCCCCGAGGTCGTCGCCACGAACACCGGGAACGCCCCGAGCGGGTTCACTATGGCGAAGAGGTTCACGAAGCAGCGGATAAAGAGGGTAATGTCATCCATGCTCACTTCCCCGATGACGCGCTCTTGCCGCTGCCAGCGTCAGCCTTCGGCGAAGCCGATGATCCGCTCTCCCTGAACTGCCTGAGCTTCTCGACCTCCGAGGCCTCCGCAGCGCCGCCGGCCTCGTGTCCTGCCATATGGAAATGGCAGGTGTCCGCGTCGCCGAAGTCAGGCTTCCTTGCGGGGGTTATCTCCTTTTTCTTGTTGAACTGCTTGAAGAAGGTCCTTCTGTCGCGGGTATCGTTGATCTTGGCGGAGAGCGTGCGCATGTCGGTCCTGATGGCGGTCTGCGCGTCTGCTGACGAGCCGAAGAGCGACATGTAAACATGGAAGAAGCAGTTGGCGGCCTCGTCGATGTCATATATGGCGTTGCGCACCTCGTCCTCATTATCGAGGTCCGCTGCAAACATGGTCTGGAAGGCGGCGGCCCACTGCATGTGCGCCTTCTTCTGCTCACTGTTGAGGAGCGCGTTTGAGGCGATCTCAGCGGCGACATCGTCGCGCACGCCGTCGCCGTCGCTGTCAATGCCGAGGAGGCGGCTCTTCGGTATGGGAGCGTCGTCCGAGCAGGAGGAAGACATCATCATGCAGGCGGCAAGCAGGGCCGCTCTGAGTATCCTGCAGGGCCTGATTGCGTGCGCCCTGCCTATAGTTCTGAGCATCATATGAGCCTGAAAACAAAAAAAACGCCGTGGATCTGTTCCACAGCGTGATTTTATCAGCCGTTGCCGGAATTTTCTGAAACAGCAGGCGTAACGCAGTGGTACCGCCCCGGCGCGCTATTTTTCGGGCTTCTCCGACTGGCTGTAGAGGACCAGCCTGTCGCCTGCCTTCACCACCGTGTTGGAGTTCGGGATGATTACCCTGATGCCGCGCTCAATCAGCACAACGAGCTCCGGCCGGTCGCCGAAGATGTCGCCGACGGTCCTCCCGTCATGCCACTTCTCGGCGGTGCGCTCCGTGAGCTCGACATCCTGAGTGCCGACCGGCGACTGCGCGGAGAGAGTCAGCCTGTCGCCCGGCTTTATCACCGTGCTGCGGCGTGGAACTATGTCCTTCACGGTGTCAATTCCCAGCTTGTTCTTCTCCGTCCTCTGTATGAGAACCAGCCTGGTGTCAGGCGGGAGCGTGATGTTCCTCACCTCCCTGCCGTTCCACTTGTACTCCTCGGGCATGGTGAACTGTATGAACCTTACCGGCATGCTGTCGCTGTAGTCATTGAAGGTCTTCATGACATCGTTCTCGGTATCGATCATGCTGAGCTTCCTTGCCGCCCAGGGGAGGAGCGAGCCCTGGATGATGATGGAGAAGAGCACCACGAGGAACACCATCGAGAAGATGTCGAACTCCATGCCGACCGGCGGAACGCTGTTGACGGCCATTATGGCGAACACAATCGACGCGGCGCCCCTGAGCCCGCACCAGGAGACCAGCAGCATCTGGCTGTTCGGCGCCTTCAGCGGGCGCATCAGCAGGAACACTGCCGCAGGGCGCGCGAGGAAGGTGATCACGAAGGCAACGACAGCCGCCGGAACCAGGACATTGCTCAGGTTGGACGGCGTGCAGAGAAGCCCCAGGAGGAAGAACAGCATCATCTGCATCAGATCGGTTATGCCGTCAAAGAAGGTAACCTGCGTTCGCTTGTCCTGTATGTCGAAGTTCCCGATGATGATGCCGGCAAGGTAGGTCGAGAGGAAGCCGTTTCCGTCAAGGACGGAAGGAAGCGCGTAGGAGATGAGCGCGATGGCGAGGACAAATACCGCAGAGAGGCCGGTGCTCATGAAGTTGAAATGCTGCAGGATCCACCCGGTCACAAAGCCGATAAGGACGCCGAAGCCGAGCCCGAACACCAGCTGCTTGAGGAGGAGCCAGGGCACGTTGAGCGAGTTGTCCTGCCTGAGGAGCGCTATGCAGATCACGGTCATGAGATAGGCTGCCGGGTCGTTCGATCCGCTCTCCACCTCAAGAAGGGGGGAGGTGTTGTACTTGAGGTTGAACTGCCTTGACCTCAGGATGGAGAACACCGAGGCCGCGTCAGTTGAGGAGAGGACCGAGCCGATGAGGAAGCTGAAGAGCCAGCCTGTCCCGACCACGAAATGAACGATCACGGCCGTTACTACGGCGGTGATGAAGACCCCGGCTGACGAGAGCAGCACGGCAGGCAGCGCGCTCTTCCTGGCGGTTACCCATTTGGTGCAGAACCCGCCGTAGAACATGATGAAGATGAGCGCTATGGTCGCCATGTTCTCTGATACGGCGAAGTTGTCGAACGGGATCTTGAGGATCCCGTCAACGCCGCACATCATGCCGATGCCGATAAAGGCTATGAGGACAGGAACGCCGATGCGATCCGACAGCTTGTGTGCCAGGATGCAGGCAATCAGGATCAGGGCGCAGAAAATCAGGATCTGGTTCACCGCTCACTCCGAGGCAGTACGAGAGGACAGAAAGCCATTGCAGCAGCAGGAAATTGTAACACGAACATGTCTGAATAATGAACAGAGCCAGAGGGAAAATGGTACATATGAGACTATGCTCAAACTGCCATGGAAGCAAGGCGGGATGCGGTTCCGGCGGGATGCGGAATTTTTGAGAGCTCCGTCACAGAATGAATCATTACAGAAAAAACATGAATATTTTATGGGGCATTTAAAAATCTCCGTGGTTCCCATAGCCACCTCAGCCAAAAATCCTTGTACACCTAAAGAGGAAAAATGGCAGGTCCTGTATCCCATGGATCT
>ONIT01000141.1 GCA_900317945.1 uncultured Pseudomonadota bacterium | reverse complement strand
CACCTGTTCCCATTCCGAACACAGAAGTGAAATGTCGCCACGTCGATGGTAGTGCGGTTCTGAGCCGTGTGAGAGTAGATAACTGTCAGGCGCTTCAATCAGTCTTTCCTGTCTCAATTTTCCATTTTTATCTTATATATACAGCTTTCATCTGCTGTTTTTTCCCGTTTAATCTTTTTCCAACATCTGATACCATAGAGCAGTTTTTTATATTTAGAGGCTGTTTAGCATATGCTGTCTGATGATATTAAAAGAGTGGTCAATGAGTCTCTGACCGAGGATCTTGGCGGTGTGCTCGATCCGTTAAGGGACATAACCGCAGCTCTCATCCCTGCTGATGAGATAAGCGAGGCAACTGTTATTACCCGTGAGCCCGGCATCTTCTGCGGTGAGGAGTGCGTTCCTGCAGTGTTTAAGACTCTCTGCCCCGATGTCGAGTGTGTTATGCATGTCCATGACGGCGACAGGGTTCAGCCCAATGAGCTCCTCTTTACTGTAAAGGGACCGTCAAGGGCCCTTCTCACCGGCGAGCGCACCTGCCTCAACATCATCCAGACACTTTCCGGTGTCGCTACTCACGTCAATGCCTACGTAAAGGCCATGGAAGGCACCTCCTGCCGCCTTCTTGACACCAGGAAGACCATTCCCGGGCTCCGCACGCTCTTAAAGTACGCAGTTACCGCAGGCGGCGGGCACAACCACAGAATGGGCCTTTTCGATGCCTACCTCATCAAGGAGAACCACATCATGGCCTGCGGCGGCATCACTGCCGCGGTCAAGAAGGCCAATGAGCTTACCCCGGGCGTCAAGGTCGAGGTTGAGGTCGAGAACAACGACGAGCTGCAGGAGGCCATTGCCGCAGGCGCTGACATCGTCATGCTGGACAACTACAAGCTCCCTGACATGTACAAGGCTGTAGAGATCAACAACCACAGGGTAAAGCTTGAGATATCAGGCAACGTAGATCTCAAGACCATCGGCGAGTACGCGAAGACCGGCGTTGACTTCATTTCGGTCGGCGCTCTGACCAAGAACGTCCGCGCCATGGATCTTTCCATGAGATTCAAGAAGTAAGACCGGAGCTCCATGACACCGGAACACAAGCCGTCAGGCAGGGCAGCAGCCGGGCCTGACGCTGCACTTCAGGACAAGAATGCCGCCAGCGGCGCACAGGATCATAAGGATAAGGCAGAGGCCAAGGCTGAAGACAGAAAGCATTCAGCCGTCGAGAGCCTCCTGAATCCAGATCTGATAAAGAAGATGCTCATCTTTGCGGCAGTGCAGGCGGCAGTCATCATCATCTTGGGGGCAGCCCTTGTCCTTGTCTATCTTTTCTGGATAAAGCCCGCGACGCCGGTAATCTGGTAGCCGGGCCCTAAAACAAAAAAGGACAGCCGAAGCTGTCCTTTCCTCACTTAAAGCATAACCTGATTATTAAACCAGATCATGAGCTGCTTCATTGTACTGGCCAAGGTACATGTTGATGTCCTTTGCCTCTGCTTCCTTGAGCGGCTCAGCCGGAACCCAGGTGTACTTGTCCTGGAGCTTGAGGGGTCTAAGGTAGGTGTTCTTGAAGTCATCGAAGTTGTACTGTGAGGGCAGGAACTCCTTCCAGCACTCAAGTGACTTGATCTCACCGGTACGTGCACTGATGTACGGCTCTACGGCAACGAGTCTGTCAGAGCTGTCGCCGGCCTCGATGATGGCTGCCTTCTGCTCAATTGACTTAAGCGGTTTGTTGTCTACAGTGAATTTTACGCGCATATAAAACATTGCCGGGGAGAATAGCTCCCTGACAGTCTCCTTAGTGTCTGCAGTTGTTTAAGCTCTTCGCCGCATTTCTGCGCCGGAGCGCCAGGATCCAAACTCTCACGCTGAACACAGCATTCTGCCAGATATTCTTAGTCAGAATTACAGCGGACTTATCCCTGAAATAATAACATGATTTGGCTTATTCTTGTGGGATTTTCACAAGCTTTTTCTCTCTCAGGGCAGGAATTCCTCAAGCCAGCTGTTGAGGTATCTCCTGCCGAACGGAGTGAGCCGGAGAGTGTCTCCAGATGTCTCAAGCACTCCTCTCTCTCTGCCCCAGGCTGTCTCCCGGGACACCGACTCACGGGGAAGAAAGGTCTTCTCCTCAAAGTCTGTGAGGCTCATGTCAGTGTCAAGCCTGCTGGTATTGAGAAAGTACTGGAAGGGCAGCACGTCTTTCCCGATCTCCTCGAAATCCGGAGCTGTGCCGCTTCTCCTCATGTACTCATCAGGCTTCTCCGGCATGCCCCACCTGAAGATCCTGCGGCTCCTAAGGTCGGTGATTTTGCCGTGACCGCCTGCGCCTATGCCGATGTAGTCGCCGAAGTGCCAGTAGTTGAGGTTGTGACGGCATTCAAATCCGGGCCTCGCGAATCCCGAGATCTCGTAATGGCGGAATCCTGCGTCCCTCAGTATCTCTGTTCCCTCTGTATTGATGTGATCCAGCGTGTCCTCGTCTGGGAGCTCCGGCGGATCCTCTGCCATGGGAGTGCCCTCCTCAATGGTGAGCTGATACCAGGAGATATGCTGCGCGCCGAGGCTGACAGCTTTCCTTACATCAGCGGCTGCAAGCTCTGCGGTCTGCCCCGGAAGTCCCTGCATCAGATCGACGTTGACTCCGCTGAATCCTGCGCTGAGAGCTGACTTTACCGTGTTCTCAGCCTCTTCTGACGAGTGGATCCTGCCGAGCCTTCTGAGCTCCATGTCCGAGAAGCTCTGCACGCCGATGCTGAGCCTTGTTATGCCAGCGTCCCTGAATCCCTGGATTTTCTCATCAGAGCCGGTTCCGGGGTTGAGTTCAAGCGAGATCTCTGCATCAGGCGCGAATCCAGCGGCATCAGAGAGTGCCTGAAGGATTTCATGAATGGACTCCGTACTGAAGAGCGACGGCGTCCCGCCGCCGAAGTACACTGTCCTGACCTCACCGAGAACCGGGGCGAAGAGCTCAATGTCGCGCCGGAGCGCGCTGATGTACTCCTTCTCCATCGGGAGCCTTCTCCCGGTGGCAAAGGAGCTGAAGTCACAGTAAGGGCATTTCCTCACGCACCAGGGCATGTGGATATAGACTGAGGTGACTGACCCCGGGGAATGTCCTGCGATTTCAGAAATAAGATCAGGCATGCATTTCCCTGAGTCTTTCCGTCATCATCTTTATGGCCTTCGCTCTGTGGCTCATGGAGTTCTTCACCTCAAGGGACACCTCGGCCGCGGTTTTCCCGAGCTCCGGAATGAGGAATACCGGATCGTCCCAGGAGGCCTGGCAGATGATCGGAGTAGGATCAGAAGCGCTTCTCATGTAGACCATGACGCACCAGTACCTTGCCGTGCGCTTTCCGTCAGGAACGTCCTCCATGTTCCGGAGGAGCAGGGCGGTATTCTTCTCGTCATTGGCGTGCTCGCCGCTGTACCTCGCGGAGTGGACGCCGGGAGCGCCGCCAAGAGCGTCAACCCCGATCCCAGAGTCGTCGGCCATGGCCGCCTCGCCGGTGTGGGCGGCGCAGTTCCTCGCCTTGATGATGGCATTCTCCACAAAGGTTGTGCCGGTCTCATCGGCGTCTGGCACATTGAACATGCTCTGGGGCATGATTTCAATGCTGCTGCCCTCGAGTGATGCTGATATCTCCCTGACCTTGTTGAGGTTGCCGGTGGCTAAAATAATCCTGTGCATTGTGCTGCTGCCTTATTGTCATGCCGGCTATAGCCGGCAGGTGTCTCTGCTCCTTCCGGAGCCTCTCTTTCTGTGCTGACCTTTTTCAGCGGTACTTAAGATAATCCAGAAATGTCCCCGCCGCAATCGACAGCGACTTTCTGCTCTTCATGATGAGGCCTATGCTTCTGATGAGCGGCTCCTTCAGGGGTATTGCCCTGATCCTGTAGGGAATGCGCCGCAGTATAAGAGATGGGAGAATGCTGAGCCCGAGGCCGCCTTCGACCATAGACATAATCGCGTAGTCATCCCAGGTGGTGAAGTGGATCTTGGGGTGCAGACTGTGCTGCTCAAGATATTCAGAGACCTCTGCC
>ONIT01000028.1 GCA_900317945.1 uncultured Pseudomonadota bacterium | reverse complement strand
TGTCAGTGTTTCCCTGACTGTCGTCATTTTATGTGTTGCTTGACAGGAACTTAGATCGAGGTTAGGATGAGGGGTGCCACGGGGTTATGCAATAGCCCCGAATTTTCTGCGAACAGCGTCCTGGCTGCCACGGAATACATGGAATAAATGTAGAAAAATTTGCTGGGCGTACGCACGAAGCACAGTCAGTACAAGACGTTGAAAATCTTTGTGCAGGCCGAGATTGTGCAAGAAACCGACTCCTTCTTAACAGGCTTGTTCTGAATATTCTGACGATGCTGCATCCCGAGCACTCAAAGCAAAGCGAGAAGATCTCGATTCGCCGGCTTATGCTGAAACTGCGCAACGCCCCTGAGCTTGTGATCAATTGAATAATCAAGTGCTGCAAAATTGCAGGCCAGTACGATGCTGTTCGTGCACAGGCCCTGCAGAATCTGCTATACAGGAGTGACAGCAGCCTGTCGGAATGCTTGCTGTCACTGTCAGAGCGCAACGCTCCTGCCGGAAAGCTCTGCCGCTGGTATGAGCCGGGCTGTTCCGGGCAGGGCAGTCCTCAGCCTCCTGAGGCTGCCGCATTTCTGTCAGCCCGTGGTCATGGAGAGGAAGCTCCTGAGCTCGCTCTTCGAGAGGTCGCCGAGCCACTTCTCGCCCTTCTGCACCGTGAGCTCCGCAATCTCCTTCTTGGAGCTGATAATCTCGTTGATTCTCTCCTCGAAGGTTCCCGCGCAGATGAAGCGGTAGACCATGACATTCTTATTCTGCCCGATGCGGTAGGCGCGGTCGGTGGCCTGATCCTCGACAGCCGGGTTCCACCAGAGGTCGTAGTGGATTACCGCCGTCGCGGCAGTGAGGTTGAGTCCGGTTCCGGCGGCCTTGAGCGAGAGCACCATGACCCGGTCCTGCGGATCGTTCTGGAAGCGGTCAACCATCTCCTGCCGCTTCTTCACGCTCACGCCTCCGTGGATGAAGTCAGGAACAGTGCCGATCCTCTCCCCAATCCAGGAGACGAGAAGCTCTCCCATTTCCCGGAACTGGGTGAACACGATGGCCTTCTGCCCGTTCTCAGTGAGCTCAGCGAGAAGATCAAGGAGCATCTGCGCCTTCCCCGAGTGCGAGGGCCCCGTTATCTTCGGGTCCTTCGAGAAGAGCTCCGGCGCGTCGCAGATCTGCTTGAGCCTCAATATGAGCTTCAGCACCATCGCGCTTCTCTCCATCTGTGAGAGCGTCTCCGTGACGCCCTCAAGCCCGTCGCTCACGAAGGCCTGGTACATGGCAGCCTGCTCCGCTGTGAGCTCGCAGAAGCGGTCTGAGCTTATCTTGTCAGGAAGATCCGCGATGACGCTCTTATCCGTCTTGAGCCTCCTCAGGATGAACGGTGCCGTAACGCTCCTGAGCCTCCTCACCGCGTCGGCGTCACGGTTCTGCTCAATCGGCCTTGCATAGTCGGCGATGAACGAGCCGATCGTGCCGAAGAGCCCCGGGTTCACGAACTCCATGATTGCCCAGTAGTCGGCAAGCCGGTTCTCCACAGGAGTTCCTGTCATGGCGATGGCGGAGTCAGCCTTCAGCAGGCACATGTCCCGGAAGATCTGCGAGCCGGTGTTCTTGATGTTCTGCGCCTCGTCCGCAACGGCGATCCGCCACCTCAGATCCTTCAGCTTCTCTATGTCCTGACGGAGGGTTCCGTAAGTCGTGAGGAGCACATTGGCCCTGGGCTCAATGGAGCGCTGCGTGCCATAGTAGACGTTGACCGTCATCTCAGGCGCGAACCTCCTGAGCTCGCGCGTCCAGTTGATGACGACGGAGGCGGGCACCGTGACAAGCGCGGGGCTTTTCTCAAGCTCTCCCGCCGCGCGGAGCGCCTCAAGGGCCGCGATGACCTGCACCGTCTTCCCGAGCCCCATGTCGTCAGCGATGATGGAGCCCATCCGGGCGCGGATGTTGTGCATGAGCCATGAGTAGCCGCGCTCCTGGTAAGGCCTGAGAGCGGCCCTGAGCCCCTCCGGGACCTTCGCGGGCGGCGTCCTGAGCTCCTTGCTGACAGCCTTCCGGATCCTGTCGTCCATGAAGACGGAGTGTCCGTCATAGCTTCCGGAGAGCGCCGCCTCCAGGAGCCTGAGCCTTGACGGGCGCCTGCCTTCACCGCGGAGGCGCCTGATGATGGCGTCAATTTCGGAGGCGCTGGCGTAGACGTAGTCGTTCCCGAAGCGCACCAGATGGCCGGCGTGCTCCTGAATCTCGGCGAACTGCTCAGCGGTGATCTCCCGCCCGCCGAGTGCCGCCTTCCAGTCAAAGGTGAGAAGGGACGCGAGGCTCATGAGCCCGCTGCCTTCCTGATAGCCCCTGCCTATACCCATGCTGGCAATGGCCGCGGGCCTCAGGATCTGCCGCATCGGGCGCGGCAGCACCACCATGGCGCCGCTGAGCTTCAGTGCCGGCAGGATCTCAAAGAGCGCCTTCTGCAGGGCATCAAGCGAAAGCACGGCATGATCTGACCTGCCTGAGACAATGTCCGAGACCTCCGGCAGCAGGGTGGAGATGCGCGCGGCAGCAGCGCGGCATTCCCATTGCCGGTCTCCGCCTAGCCATTGCACGTCAGCGTAGCTCAGGTAGTGCCCGTCGGTGCGGTCGATGAAGCCAAGCGAGATCTCCGCTGAGACATTGTCCTCAACTGAGGCGGAGGAGTAGGCGGCAGAGGAGCTGCCGCCGCCTTCCTCTCCTTTGCCGCTTTCCTCATTTTCCGCCTCTTCGAGCGCCTCTTCGCCGCCCCTGCGGAGCCTCTCCTCGGCATCCCGTATGCCGGGATCCGGCCCTGCGGAGGTTCCGAGTATAAGCACCGGGCGCATCGCGGACCGACCAAGGAACAGCGGCGCCAGCCACTGGCCGAGCGAGCTCTCCATGCGCGTGAGCGCTGAGTCGCTTATGTCAAGATATTCCCAGTAGCTCATAGTCAGGAGCAGCTGCTCGGGCGTCTGTGCGTAGGCACGGTTCCAGGCCGCCTCAGAGCGCCCGAAATTCCTGAGGAATCCCTTCCTCACGAAATCGCTGATGAACATTCCGAGGCACAGTGCGCCGAATCCGGCATCGCTGAACTCCCCGGCCTTAAGCCCGAGCGCCTCGCCGGGCCGGAGCACGGTTCCGAGAAGGAGCTTCCTCGCGAGCATGCCGATGCGCGCGGTGAGGGTGAGCACCTCATGCGACAGAATGCAGGGGATCCAAATAATGTTCAGCTCCCCCGGACCTTTGCGGAGCGGGCAGGGCATGACGGCGTCCGCGAGCACGAGCTTCCTCGCTATCGAGCACAGGGCGTACATCGCCTGGGCGGGAGCGCCGGCTCTGCCGAGTACCTCTGCGGAGATCCTGCCGCCGAAGCAGCCGGCCGGAAGGCTGTGCATCTCTTCGAACATGCTGTCTTCCGCAGTCGGGACAAACACTGTGCCCCGGTACTCAGCCCGCGCATTCCCGTCCCTGTCTTCCGAAGTGCCTGCTCCGCTGTGCCCGTGCTCTCTTAGAAGGTATTCACGCGCCAGGGGATCCTCTGTCCCAGGGCTGACTGTGAATACAGTACGGGCATGGTGGCCATCGTCGCTGATGATGCTGCCATCGGCGAAGATCTCCACCGGGCTCGCGGTGAGGTCCGGCAGCTCCGCAGCTTCGGCATCAGATCTGATCATGTCCTTCACGCAGCCGCGTGCCGAGTCCAGGGCATCTGACAGCTCAGCCCTGCAGTCGCCTCCTGCGTAGCCCGAGGGCGACGGCGCGAGCAGCCTGAAGGCCGAGCGGAGGAGCCCCGAGGGCACTTTTGCGAAGCTCACGCGGTTCAGGTGGTACAGAACGTCCTCGGGGGTCTTGTCCTCAGTGTCGTCAGCGTTCAGTTCCGGATGGATCCTGAAAAGCGCGTCAGGCTTCATCCAGGCGTCTGCCGTGCTGCTGTCCGCTCCGAGCTTCTTAAGCTCCGGCCTCAGATCAAAGCCGCGCATGGAGAAGAGCAGCGCCGGATCGCTCTCAGCGAGCTTTGCGGCGCGCTTGAGCAGCGCGATCTCATGGCGGCACACCCTGCTGTCTGCAGTGTCGCAGTCGCAGCTCATGCCGTCGCCGATGCTGTCGCCGCACATGAGCGGGATCCCCATGGACTGCAGCCTCTTCGCGAATGACTCGTCCAGCTTTCCGACCTGCAGCAGGGAGAGCGCGTGCGGATCGTTCCTGAGCTCACTGACAACAGACTGCCTTTCATCCTCTGTCAGGGGATCGAGACGCAGTTTGACACCATAGTACGATGCCGAGCCGTGCATTATTAACAGATCAGTCTCGAGCCTGTCCTTCCTGAATTCAGCCTCGCCGATGCGCGAGGCTTTGGAATCGCGCTGATAGCCGGTTATTGCGTCGTCAGCGAGGTTGACGATGAGACGCCGGCCGAAATTCTTCCTGATGAAGCTGCCAGCTCCGGCCTGCTGGCGTGAATCCTTTCCTTTTTTTTGAGCCGCGTCTGCCGCCTCAAAGGCGCGGAGGGCCTCCTCATCAGGCTCCTGCAGCCCGGCAGCCGGGCCGAGGCCGAGCTTCCTTTTTATGTCAAGCCCGCGCCAGCTGAACAGCAGCGACGGATCCTTTTCCAGAAGGCGGAGCTGCTCCAGTATAAAGGCGCAGCAATCCTTCGATGGAACGTAACTGTAGCTGCTGTCGCATGACACGTATGCGTCGTACTGGCCGTCCAGGATACTGATATTGCTTAATCTGGCATATTCCCGGAAGCTTCGGTCGAGGTAGCCCTGTCCGAGGGCCTTGGCGAGTGCCGGCCGTTTCTCAAAGAATTCCAGAATGAGCTTCTGGTCCTTTGCCTCAAGCCTGTTCAGGCGCATACGAAGGCGCTTTTTGCCTGCATCGCAGTAAAACAGCCGCTGGTTCGGCAGAAAATGCAGCTTTCCGGCGAGCAGGCTGCCGTATTTCTTCTTCTCTTTTGCTCCGAATTCGCAGTAGTTTCTCATGGCTGCGTTACTGAGCCAGCTCATCCCCCACCAGGTGCCGGCGTCCTTTATTTCATCCTCATGGAAACCAAATGAGCTCAGGAGATATCTGTCGGTTTTCTGCGGAGAGCGCAGGAGAAACGGCTCATCGGGTGATTTTCCCTGAAGTTCCGCGCGTATCTCTCCCAAAGGCACTCTGCAGAGCGGAAGTCCCCGCCAGTCAAGGAGCAGGTCCTGCCTGCTGCTGATCTCCTGCCCGATTCTGATGAGGGCGGACAGCAGCAGGGGATCGGCTGCCGCATTGTCTGTGACGTCAATGCCGTCAAGCGTGAGCCGGCCGCCCAAAGGTTCCGCGAGCATTCCTGAGAGAAGCTCCCTGAGCTCTGTGGGGAAGCTGCCTCTGGAAAGTCTCTGCAGAATGCTGTAGTTGCGGTCAAGAAGATCGGCAATTCTCGCTGCCTGTCCGCAGGTGAACGGCTTCAGGGCAAGAAGCAGCGTCTTCCTGTCCTTGTCCGGGCCGCAGGCTATCCTGACTCCGCCTTGCCCGTCAGCTTCAGGATCTCCCACAATGCCTTTTGCCAGCAAGCCGGCCGCCTCCGCAAGCGGTGCCCTCTGCGGATCCTTTACGAAGAGCCGGATAAAATCACGTGCGCTCTGGCTGGGAGCGCAGATTTCCAGCAGAGCCTCTGAGTTAATGTTCTTCCTGTCAATGAGGCTTTCGTCATTGATATCAATCCCTCGCCATCTGAGGAGCAGCGCCGGATCATCCGAGAGAAGCTGCGATGCCCTGATGAGCGCTGCCAGCTTGTTCCCGTTTCCGGCGTCCCCGCGGCTGTCAGACAGCTGCTCATTCCCGTCCGGCAGGAGCGCAATACCGTATCTGCTGAAGAGTTTCTGCAGGGCTGCGCTGACCAGCCCTTCCCTGAGCTCCCTGAGATGCTGTGGGTACAGGTACATAAGGGAGCATATAAGGCTGCGCTTCGCTGAATCATAGCTCCCGAATGACAGGGTTACCGTGTCAGTTTGGCCGAGCTCATCAGTGATCCGGCAGCTGATGAGATTATTTCCCGGATCATATGTCAGGTCTCCGGCCCGTCCTTCACGGAGAGCGGCCCTGGCCTCGCCTGCGATATCATCATTCTGCAGAAGCCGGGATCCCTTGAACAATGGCCGTATCCACGGCGCGCTGCCAGGCTCGTCCGGGGCCCTTGTTTTCTGGGTGTCAGCAGCCCTCATGTCGCAGAAAACCTCCAAAGAGGCTGCGCTGCCATCGTCATCGCCTGCGCTGCGGCGATCAGCATTGCCGCATGAAAAACTGCCGGAGGTGCTGCCGTACCGGCCTGACCTCCTGTTGGATTCGTCGCAGGCAAGAACGTCGAATCCGCGCCAGCGGAGCATGAGCCTCGGATACTTTGATATGGCGGCTGCGGCCCTGAGCGCAAGCGCAGCCCCTGCAGCGCCTCCGATGCCCGTGATGCGGTCCCTGCTGCCGTCAAACACTTGTGAGCAGTTCCTCTCAAGCGCTTTGTAAGCATCATTGCTCAGGCTGTTCTCCGCGAGGGAGCGGCAGTCGCTTGCATGGCTGGTGAAAAAAGACCTGAGACCCGGCACTGACCAGTATTCCAGCGGCTTGAAAGACAGCGAGACGCTTTGACCGTCCGTCAGACGTGCAGTGAGCACAGTATTGCCTGAGCCGGCATCTGCGGACAGGTTTTTGAGCTTCGGGGCAAGCTTTTCGGCAGCCCTGAGGTCTGAATGCGCAGGAAGCATGCTGGAAAGCCAGGTCCTCGCGGGGAGCCCGGCGGCCCAGCGCATGATGATCTCTGTTCCTCCCTTTCCGAACTTTTCAGACTCCAGGTTTCTGAGCTTTTCATCTCTGGAAACAGGCAGATCTATTTCTGCGGCCGGCAGTTCCCCCGTGGGCAGCGGCCTGATTGGGAAGCGGGGAATGGAGAGCTCGTCATACAGGCTCAGCCCACGCCATGCGAACATGAGCGCAGGATCGCAGCTTACAAGCCAGGCCGCGCACAGAAGCACGGCTGCCTCATAAGCCGGCTCCTCGGGATTGTTCTTGTTTCTGACGAGGTAGGATTTGGGAGAGAGCTCGTCTTTGGCGGTAAGGCCGGGCGCAAGGCGCTTGGAGAGGAGCTTTTCCCA
The DNA here is from genome assembly GCA_900317945.1 of uncultured Pseudomonadota bacterium. Lineage (GTDB taxonomy): Bacteria > Pseudomonadota > Gammaproteobacteria > Enterobacterales > Succinivibrionaceae > UBA2810. The sequence goes on along the minus strand of ONIT01000028.1, from coordinate 18,737 downwards.
CAGCGTCCTGTTCATTGTTCCTTTGCGCAGATCCCCGCTTCCGTCAGGCTCCTGCTGGATAATCTGCCGGATTCTGAGCTTCTGGGGAGTCGTATAGCGCACCGAGCGCAGCTTAGTGCTTGTTGAGGCGTTTTCGCAGTACACCGGACCAGTGCCGTCTGCGATGATATGGGAGAAAAATCCTCCGCAGATGAGGTCATAGCCTGCCTTAAGCTGTTCTTCGCTGAATTGCCCAAGCTTGGCCCTTGCCCATTCCATGCTCCACCAGTTGGGAAGCAGTGATGTATATCCGTCGTTTGTCATGTGCTGCGTCTTCTTTTTTTCTGCGCCGGCTGTGTATTTTAAGTGAATTGCCCCTGCAGGGCAGGACTTCCGAATCTGTGCAGGCCTGCCGCTTTTTTGCGGCTCCATTCATCAGGATGCCGGCCTGGCGGATATATCTGCAGCCCCGTATTTTCTTACTGCCACCATGTCCCGGAATTCAGGATTCTGATTTCTTATGCAAAGGCCTGGAACCGCAGCGGGCATTCGTCACTGAAGCATTGCGTCACGGAAAAGCGGCAGCATGCATCCGCAATGCTGCCGGCAGTGAAGGATGCGCAGCCCTTCTGCAGCAGGTGATGGCCATTTCAGGGCAGCCTGATGGATATTACCCGCCGTGGACCTCGCCTGAGCAGTCGATCATGGGGATTTTCACGGAAAGATTGAAATGCTTCGCTATAAGCGAGCTCGGGAAGGTGGAGATTGCCGCGTTGTAGTCGGCAGCCTGCAGGTTGAAGGTGGTGATCTTCTTCTTCTCTGCTGACTCCTCAGCGCGGAAGCGGTCAATCTGGTTGAGGACGGTAATGTGGCCGCGCATCGCCGGGCTGTCGGTCAGATAGAGGGTGAGGCCCGCGGATGCCGCGGCAAGGCGGTCGAGGCTCGAGGCGAGCTCGGTGAAGTTGTTCTTGCACTGATCGTTCGCCGCCTCGTGGAGGGCGGAGCTCAGGAACATCGCCGCCTTGCCGAAGCTCTCTGCCGCGTGCTCCTCCTCAAGCGTGCGGCCCCTGATGCTGCCGAGGCTCTCTGCTATCTTGGACGCGGTGTCGGCATGGGTCCTCAGCTCCCCTATGAGCTCGCGGAATGTCTCGTCGTTATAGTGCTTCCTGCTTACTATCCCGTTGTAGAGGAATACGCCCCAGGCGGCGGCGCCTACTGCGGCGAGCAGCAGGACGGAGAAGAACACGGTGAAGCTGATGCTGATGAGCAGCACCGAGACGGCAAGCACGAGAACAGCTGCGGCGATTTTGAGGAACTTTCTTTCCTGAATGTGATCCATTGTCAGTTTTATCCCTTAAAGACCCTGGGCATACTTCTTCAGGGTACGTGTTATTTTATTATTTTGCCGGACGTGTTCCGCTGACATTCCTCACATTTCCGGGCATGGAGCCGGGATTGAAAGGCGTCATGCGGGGCGGCGCCGGCGCGTTTTTCGCCGATTATACCCCGGGAGGGCAGGGATCATAAGCCTCTCCTGGCTTTCTCCTTAAATTCGGCGGCAGATGTCTCTCTCGCTCAAATCTGCTAAAATTCACGCGCGGACTGGAGCTGTTCCGAGTGGGACCGGCCGCACGCCGCGGCAAACATAGGAATTTTCAGGAAAATGATTGACCCCAAGTATCTTCGTGACGAAAAGGATCTGAATGAGATTAAGGTAAGGCTTGCACAGCGCAACTATGACCTGGACACCGGGCTTCTGCTTTCCCTCGAGGAGAAGCGCAAGTCCTTCCAGTCAAGGACCCAGGAGCTGCAGTCACAGCGCAACGCTTTCTCCAAGCAGATCGGCCAGGCGAAGAGAAACGGCGAGGACGCCTCCGCTGCCATGGCCGAGGTGGCCAAGGTCGGCGAGGAGCTCGATGAGGTGAAGAAGCAGCAGGACGAGGTCCTCGCAGAGATCAGCAAGATCGCCTACACAATCCCGAACCTTCCTGACGCGTCAGTTCCTGTCGGAAAGGACGACAGCTTCAACGTCGAGCAGCGCCGCTGGGGAGAGCCCAGGAAGTTCGACTTCGAGGTGAAGGATCACGTCGCTCTCGGAGAGGCCATCGGCGGCCTTGACTTCGACTCCGCGCGCAAGGTTACGGGCTCGCGCTTCGTGTTCATGAAGGGCGACATCGCGCGCCTTCACCGCGCCCTCGGGCAGTTCATGCTCGATCTCCACACCCAGCAGCAGGGCTACACCGAGATCTGCGTTCCCTACCTCGTGAATTCCGACAGCCTTTACGGCACCGGGCAGCTCCCCAAGTTCGAGCTTGACCTCTTCCACACACTCCTCACCGCGACCGGCGACGAGGAGGGCGTTCAGCGCCGCTACTCCCTCATCCCGACCGCTGAGGTTCCTCTCACCAACCTGGTCCGCGGCGAGCTCCTCCAGGAGAAGGATCTCCCGATCAAGATCACCGCACTCACCCCCTGCTTCAGATCCGAGGCGGGAAGCGCGGGGCGCGACACCCGCGGACTTATCCGCATGCACCAGTTCGACAAGGTCGAGATGGTCCAGATCGTCCATCCCGAGAAGTCCTGGGAGGCCCTCGAGAGCCTTACCGCGAACGCCGAGGAGGTCCTGCAGAAGCTCGGGCTCCCGTACAGGGTTGTGGCCCTCAGCACCGGCGACATGGGCTTCTCCTCCGCCAAGACCTATGACCTCGAGGTCTGGGTTCCTGCGCAGAACACCTACCGCGAGATTTCCTCCTGCTCCAACTGCACCGACTTCCAGGCTCGCCGCATGGGCGCCAGGGTCAAGCTCGCAGGCGGCAAGAACGTCCTTGTCCATACCCTGAACGGATCGGGCGTCGCAGTCGGCAGGTGCCTTGTCGCGGTCATGGAGAACTATCAGAACGCTGACGGCTCCATCACCATCCCTGAGGTTCTCCGTCCCTACATGGGCGGCCAGGAGAAAATTGAAGTTCCGGCAAAGAGCGGAAAGTAATTCCGGAACTGCGGCAGAGCCGTGCCGGAGGAGCTTTCCGGCATGCAGGCTGGCAGCATCGGCTGCCGGCCTGTATTCGGCTTTAAGGAATGATAACCATGAATGAGCTTGACTGGGCCATACTGGCTGTCATTGGACTCTCCGCGCTCATCAGCGTCATGAGGGGCTTCGTGAAGGAAGTTCTCTCCCTCATCGTCTGGTGCGCGGCCTTTTTCTTTGCCTTTGTCGGCTGCGGGCCGCTCTCGGAGAACCTTACGTTCATCGAGAGCTCCACCGGCAGGACGATGGCCGCCGCAGCGGCGATCTTCACTCTCGTGATCATCGCAGGCGGCACCATTAACTATTTTGCCGGGCGCTTCATGGAGAAGACCGGGCTCTCCGGAACTGACCGCCTCATAGGCGCGGGCTTCGGCGTTCTCCGCGGCGTGATAATCGTCGCTGCGCTCTCCGCGTTCTTCACGATTTTCATCAGGATGACCGGGCTTACGGCCGCAACGGAGGCTCCCCTTTACAGGGACTCCAGGCTGATGCCCTTTGTGAACCGCCTGGTGAGCTCGTTCGCGGGATCCGTGCCCCAGGTTCCGGCCGATGCCATAAGGCAGGCCGGAGTTAAGGTAGGAGCTCAGGCGAATGACGGACAGGCAGGGCAGGATCAGGCGGATCCTGCCTTAGCGGGAGGAGCGGATCTCACCGTGTCTCCCGCAGCAGGATCAGAGAGCGCTGCCAGGGAACGGCCCAAGCCGGCTCCGGCGCCCAGAAATTATTAGTTTTTTCATTACGGATATTCAGGATCGAATATGTGTGGAGTAGCAGGAATAGTTGCAACATCGCCCGTGAACCAGCAGCTTTATGATGCGCTGACGGTTTTGCAGCACCGCGGGCAGGACGCGGCAGGCATCGTCACTATTTCAAACGGAAAGTTCAGGCAGAGAAAGGCAAACGGCCTTGTGAAGGACGTTTTTGAGGTCCGCCACATGCACCGCCTGAAGGGCAACATCGGCATAGCCCATGTCCGCTATCCGACCGCCGGCTCCTCGAGCGCCGCAGAGGCCCAGCCTTTCTACGTCAACTCGCCCTTCGGCATCGCGCTTGCCCACAACGGCAACCTCACGAATGTCCGCGAGCTTACCGAGTATGTAGAGAAGCACTGCCGCAGGCACCTCAACACCAGCAGCGACAGCGAGGTCCTCATCAACCTCTTTGCCCATGAGCTGGGCCGCACCCCTGATCTGACCCCTACTCCCGAGGATATCTTCGAGGCCGTAAGGGCAGTGAACGCCAAGGCCCACGGCGCCTATGCCGTAGTTGCCCTGATTATCGGCGCCGGGCTCGTCGCCTTCCGCGACCCCAACGGCGTCCGCCCGCTGGTCTTCGGCAGCCGCAAGGACGAGAACGGAAAGACCGAGTACATGGTCGCATCGGAGAGCGTCGCCCTTGACACGCTGGGCTTCACGCTGATCCGCGACGTCGCCCCGGGCGAGGCCATCTACATCACCGAGGACGGCGAGTTCCACAGCGCGGTCTGCGCCGAGACCACCGCCCTTAAGCCCTGCATCTTCGAGTACGTCTACTTTGCCCGCCCTGACTCCGTAATGAACGGCGTCTCCGTCTATGCCGCCCGCGTCAGAATGGGCAGGTATCTCGGGGAGAAGATCAAGAGGGAGTGGAAGGATCTCGACATTGACGTGGTCATTCCTGTTCCCGAGACCTCCTGCGACATCGCGCTCGAGATCTCGAAGTACCTCGGCATTCAGTACCGCCAGGGCTTTGTGAAGAACCGCTACATCGGCAGGACCTTCATCATGCCGGGGCAGAAGCAGAGGAAGAAGTCGGTAAGGAGCAAGCTCAACGCCATCAGGAGCGAGTTCAAGGGCAAGAACGTCCTCCTTGTCGATGACTCCATCGTCCGCGGCACCACGAGCGGCCAGATCATCGATCTCGCCCGCGAGGCCGGCGCCAACAAGGTCTACTTCGCCTCCGCCGCGCCTGAGGTCAGGTACCCCAATGTCTGCGGCATTGACATGCCGACGAGCCGCGAGCTCATCGCCTACGGCAAGACCAATGAGGAGATCCGGAAGCTCATCGGCGCTGACGGCCTCATCTACCAGGATCTTGACGATCTGAAGAAGTCCGTCCGCGAGGAGAACCCCAAGCTCGTTGAGTTCGAGGACTCGGTATTCAGCGGCAAGTTCATCAACGATGACGTGAACGACGAGTACCTCGCCTACCTCGACAAGCTCAGAAACGACGACGCCAAGGCAGATCACGCCTGGGTTGACGAGGTGGCCGATCTCGAGCTTTTCAACGGAGACAACTGAGAAACCTAGGAGGGCCCTGCATGTTCATGTCAGGAGAGGATGAGTCTGAGTCCGGCATCGGCAGCGCGGCAGCCGGCCGGCTGCTTGCGGAGTTCCGGCAGATTTTTCTCCAGGGCGGGGGAAATCCGCCGCATGCAGAGCTCCAGAGGTTTTACCAGGAGCGCGAGGCAGACCTGAAGGGCGGCTTCGTCTACGCGGGGGTGATGCTCGCGTGGATGGACTACTCCGGATACGGCACAGTCGTCTCGGAGAAGGCCGCGCGCGAGCACCTGCGGCAGAGCGCGAGGCTCCGCGGCTCCCTCCCGCCTGATCTCGTGATCAGGATGGTTGCCGCTTTCGATCCGGGCTTTACAGCCGACAGCCCCGCCAGCATCACCTACTCGAAAAGGTACCTCCGCCTCGGGCTTTTCCTCACGCTTCTTCCGCCGACCCCTGCCGGAAACTTCGAGATCGCAAGGTTCCTCCTCTCGCTGGTCCTTGGCTTCAACGACTCCGAGGTTGCGAGGAAGCGCGCGGTCGAGCTCATCGACAGCGCGGCGGAAAAGGATCCCTCCTTCTCCGTCGAGGCGGCCAGGGCGCTCTTTGTGAATGATCTCATTCCCGGGCTTGAGGGGCTCAACGGGCTTGACGAGGTTGAGAACAGGAGCAGCCGGGCGGTCGATCTCCTCCGGAGCGTCATACAGCAGGAGCATGACAAAAACGGCACCGAGTCCATCTCCCTCGGCAGGCTGATGCTCGCCTTCTACTTCGCCCACTGGTGCATCACCTCGACGCCCCTGCAGCGCCTTCCGGATGACATCATGGCCCTGTTCGCCGGCAGCATGGTGAGGAACGGGCGCTCGGGGTTTGATGACTCCTATGTGTTCCTGGCGCTCTTCGGCATCCTGAACGACGGCATCCGCGACAGCGAGTTCCGCCTCGAGAACGCCGCGGAGAGCTCCGCGGACGGCATCGAGCGCAGCGACAGCATCGCGAATCCTACCGGCTCGCCTGACGACCTCCCCGACATCCGGGGCGGCATGCTTTATGAGATAGCGGGTCAGACCGCATCCGGGCTCTATATCTACGCAGAGGCCAAGAAGTATGATCTGGGGCTCCGCCTTGAGCACGGCAACGAGGAGGATCTGATCGCCGAGAGCCTTGATCTCGGGTTTGAGCCGGCGGCGGCCGACGTCATAATCAGCGAGACGGCGCGCGGGGGCGCGCAGAGGTTCTTTGAGCTCCTCGGGTTCGATGGCACGCCGGACTCCCTGGAGCCCAGGAGCGAGTACGCAACCTCGGTTCCCTTCGCCTACAGCTTCATGGGTGATCCGAGGATGCTGAACAGCTTCGCCGCAACCGCGGCGGGCGGCCTGATGCTGCGCAAGGACATCCTTCCTGAGCTTACCGAGTATGTGGCCTTCTCCGAGTCCTACTACGACATGTTCAGAACCCAGGATAAGGATGAGGATGGGCTGGTGCCCTACGGCGTCTGGGCGACGCTCTGCCGCTACATGGCGGCCAACACCGGGAGCGCCACGCTCCTCTTCGAGGTCGCCCGCATGCTCATCGAGCGTCCGAAGCTCACTGACATGCTCATAGCGAACGACCAGGACGGCGACTTCCCGACCTGGGATCCCTTCGCCATACTCAACAACGCGTCGATCCTCGCGCTTGCCACGGCGTCGGGCTTCATCGGCTGCGTTCAGCACCTCGCCAGGGTCAACGACGCCGACCGGATGCTCGAGAGGGCAAGGCAGATCCTCCCCTATACCTCGCACCTCTTCGGCACTGCCTTCGAGCAGTCCGCAGCGGATCTCGGGAACTCCGCCTTCTACAGCTTTGTCATCGAGTACGGGCTTCCCGGGGAGTCCATGAGTATGCCTCCTGAGGTGTGGGACATCTTCGCCGCCGCAGGAAACGCGAGGAGCCTCCGCGAGGCAAGGAAGTCCGCCGGCAGGACACGCTTTGCGAAGCTTGCCGAGGCCGCGCGCCGCTTCCGCCTGATGATGCACCTCATCTCCGACAACGCAGCGGCGCTCTTTGCCTCGGATCCCGGTGTCCCCGAGAGCGTGGTGAGGGAGTACTACTTCTACTTCTCCTTAAGGTCTGATCCGGACCGGCACCAGGCCTTCATCAGGGCGGCGGAGAAGCGCCTTCCCGGTCTTTCCGGCGAGAGCTCTGACAGCGCCCTCGGGCAGCGGCTCACCATTATCGGGGCAGACCGCAAGGCAGCCTTCGCGAGGGTCCTGGAGAAGCTCCAGAGCGACAGCTTCTGGAACAGGCTCATCACCGGGCGCGAGATGACGGACGGCGGCACTGACTGGGGCCTCACCAGGAAGCCCGCGAGGATTATGAGCCCGATGCTCGGCATTGACGATGACTTCGTTGCCCAGCAGGAGGACTGACGGACAGGTGTTCGTCCTCGTGGGCGGCACGTCAGTTCTCGGGAGGGCGCTCCTCCGTAGGATAATCTACATCTCGGGCGGCAGGGGAACCGCCGTGCTCGCAGGGCGCAAAAGCCCCTGGCTCGCCGCCGCGGCTGAGGAGCTCTCCCGGCGCTTCCCCGGGCTCTCTGTGAGGGCTGTTTCAGGCGGCGCGGGGAGCGCCGCGGAAATTGAGGAGCTTTCGGAGAGGATCCTCTCATACGGCGCGCCTGATGTTTTCATCATGGCCCTGGGCTCCCCGGCGGATGAGATGTCCGCGGAGGAGAGTTCCTCTGTTCTTGCGGAAAAGCTCTGGGTAAACGCATCAGCGCCTGTCATCTTCCTCGAGATTTTCTTCAGGAGGATGAGGGAAGCGGGAGGCGGGCGGATGGCGCTCTTCGGCTCCGTCGCCGGCGACCGGATCCGGCGCGGCAACTATACCTACGGCGCCGCCAAGAGCCTGGTCGCGTCCTATGCGGAGGGCTTCTCCGAAAAGGCGAGGGGAAGCGGGGTAACTCTGACGCTCATCAAGCCGGGGCCCGCGGACACGCCTCTGGGGCGCGCAGCCCACCCCGGGAAAGCCGGAAGGCTCTTCCTTGCCGATCCGGAGTCCGTCGCCCGCCGCGCCGCCCGGGCTGTCCTCCTGGGCAGGCGGACGGTCTACGCGCCGTTCTGGTGGCGGCCTCTCATGGCTCTCGTGCGGCTCATTCCCGGCCGGCTGCTCTCGCTTTTTCCCGAGTAGCCTCATTTTCTGCCGCGCTCCGGCCTGCGGCATCTTCGATTATTTTTTTGACCGTCATGTCATTTCTGAGAACGGCTGCTGTAATGAGTCTCTTCTGATGGTAGACTGACACAATGGAGGAAAGCGTTATGCTCGATAAGGATTTTGCCGGCCGCTTCAGGGAAGAGCTCGTGACACGCCATATCGTCTTTGATGAGGACGAGGGCGAGTTCACCGTCTCCCCGGGATCCCTTGTGTCAGATGAGGACGGTTTCGTCTGCATTTTCGAGGCACTGGCTGCCGAGAAGGGCGACATCTTCCAGCTTGAGGGGTTCCAGGTTCACTCCCGCTACGTCGGCTCAGTGGGCGAGCCGCTCTTCATCGGTTCCCTGAAGGACAGCGATCCTCCGCTCCTCGCCGCGCACCATACCGATGATCCGGTCTGTTCCTTTGGCTACGTCATCTACTACAACGATGATCTCTGGCACCTTGCGGGATTCACCTCCATAGGAAAGTACTCCGGGTTCTTCCAGATCTATGAGACCGGGCTCATGCGGATCATGCTCGACACCGAGAATGTCAGTATGCATCCCGACGAGTCTGACCGGGAGACACTGGTGTTCCTGCAGGCCAAGAGCACCTCGGATCTGATGGGCGAGTTCGCCGAGATGATCGAGCGGCACCACGGGCGCATCCCTGACGGGAGCTTCACCGGGTGCCGCCTCCCGTACAGTGCCGGAAAGCCCGAGGGCGGGTCCTCCGTGAGCGGCGCGTCAGCGGCCGGGGAGATGAAGTCCCGCCTCGGCAGCTTCCGCTTTGTCGAGCTGGGCGAGCCCGATGGAAACGAGCCAGGAAGCTGGATCATGGAGCACGGCTATCTGAGCGGCATAGAGAGCATGGCGAAGGAGATCGCCGGGGCAGGCGCCGTACCCGCATTCCGCTGCAGCCCGCTTGCCGTCAGCATGAAAAGCGCCGTGGCCATGCTCCACAGCGACTGGCTGGTGAAATCCCTCATCGATCCGGGCACTCCCTTCGAGATTGACAATGTTGCGCTTGCCGGAACTGACGTCCCGGCAGCAGGCATACTTGACTTCTCCAACCCTGAGGTCTGCGAGGCGGTCGCAGGAGTGTTCAGAACCCTCCATGAGCGCCTCGGCATCGGGTATTTCAGGCTGGAGAGCCTCTCCCTCGCCTGCGCGAGGGGCGGCGCTTCAGTAAATGGCAGCTTCACCAGGATTGACAATTACCGCAAAGGGCTTGAGACCATCGAGAAGGCTGTCTCCGGGGCAGTGGTTGAGCTCTGCGACGCGCCGCTTTGGCCGTCGCTCGGCCTGGGCTCCGTACTTTCTGTCTCGGACAGCGGCAGCCTGCATGAGGATCTACTCCGCAGGGCCCGTCTCCTAGCGCAGAGGCGCTGGATGGACGGCAACCTCTGGCTCATTGACGCGGGGCCTATCACTTTCAGCGGTCCCTCTGCCCCGGAGGATGAGGGGGACCGCTCGTTCGCCGCGGCCCTGGCCCTGGTGTTCAGGAGCGTCCTGTTCTTCACCGACTCCCCCTCGGAGCTCAGGGATGAGGACATCAGGATCCTCGAGAAGATCCGCGAGGCGGCCCTTGCCCGCTACAACACCTCGGCCATCGACGAGATGTCGAGGTGCATCAAGCTGGAGAATGACGACCGGGTCATCAACGTCTACTTCAACTGGTCAGAGAACAGGCCACTCAGGATCAGGATCCTGCCTGACACCAGGAACTTCTGGACCGACGAGCCGCTCGAGGCTGACTCCTACGTCACGGTGGAGGGCTTCGGCGCGTTTGTTACCGTAAGGGACGTCCACGCCTGATCCAAAGTGGGCGGCAGCCCTGAGGCCGCCCGTTCTCCCTGCCCGGCGGCAGATCCTGCCGGGCTGTAATATAAGGCAGAGGATCCTGATCGGGAATCCCTGCCTTTTCCTTTTCCAGCCTTATTTCTTTCCTTCCGCCTCTCGCCGGCGTTTTCTCCGCTCCCAAAAGGCATGCGATGTCTCATTCCTGAGATAACACGGTTAAAAAACCTGCATCCCTGGGCTACAATCAGGATGCACGGCTGATTACTCACAGGATTATATGAATATAAACAGAATTGCATGGCCGGCAGCTGCGGTGCTTGCTCTCCTTTCCGCAGCCGGGACGGCACAGGCGGACTGCGCTGCGGAATTCGACTCTGGGAACTACAAAAAGGCGCTCAGCACCTGCCGGGGCGCGGCGAAGGCTGACGATCCGGTAGCCCTCAACGTCCTCGGGCAGATGTACGGGAACGGCCTCGGCGTGAAGGCTGACTACCGGAAGGCGGCCGCGTTCTTCACGAGGTCCGCGGAGCTCGGCAACTCAGGCGCCCAGTATTACCTCGGAAGGCTCTACGCCGCAGGTCAGGGCGTCGATCAGAGCGATCTCATCGCGGTGGAGCTCTTCAGAAAGGCCGCAGCGGCCGGGAACCCTGACGCCGAGGCGATCCTCGGGGGCATGTACCTCTCGGGGGACGTCGTCGGGCATGACAGCAAAAAGGCCATGGAGCTCCTCCGGAAAGCCGCCGACAAGGGGCAGCCTGATGCGGAGAACGCACTTGGGGTGATGTACTACACCGGCGACGGCGTCGAGCGCGACTACGGCAGGGCAGTCGGCTATTTCCGCATGGCGGCCGGGAAGGGGCAGAGCGACGCGGAGTGCTTCCTCGGGACTATGTACTATTTCGGGGAGGGAGTTGAGAGGGATCCGGCCCTCGCCCTCGAGTTCTTCCGCAAGTCCGCAGCGAAGGGCAACCCGAGCGCCCAGTACTACCTGGGACTCATCTATGAGACCGGCAACGGCATGCCGCGCGACCTGAAGCTCGCCGCGGAGGAGTTCGGCAAGTCGGCGAGCCAGAACCATGCCGGCTCGCAGTACCACCTCGCGGTACTCTATATGAAGGGCGAGGGCGTCGGGCGCGATCTGAAGAAGGCCAGGACGCTCCTTGAGGCCTCATCCGGGCAGGGCAACGTGCAGGCGAGGCAGGCCCTCGAGAAGCTTGACGCGAGGAGCCGCTGACGGGACCCGGGATACCGGGTCTCTCTTTATGGCCGCTGAATATTATTGAAGAATCTCGCAATACTGAAAGCGTTCAGTTTGAGCTGCCGCGGGCGAGGAGTAGAATCTCATGATCGGGCAGATGGAAGGATGCCGGCCGGCTGGCCGGCCGCGGAGGACTGAATGGACAAGATATGGCTTAAGTGCTACCCCGAAGGAGTTCATGAGGAAATAGGGGAGCTTCCTTTCCGCAACCTTGCAGAGATGTTCCGCGAGTCGGTAAAAAAATGGCCGGACAAGATCGCCTTCGAGAACTACGGGACAAAGCTCTCGTTCAGGAGGCTCGATGAGCTCTCGGACGATTTCTGCTCCTACCTCCAGCATGATCTTAAGATGGAGAAGGGCGAGCGCCTCGCCATCGTCATGCCCAACATCCTCCAGTTCCCCGTTGCCATGCTGGGCGCCATCAAGGCGGGGCTGGTGCTCGTGAACATCAACCCGCAGTACACGCCGAGGGAGCTCAACGGCGTGCTCCTCAACTCAGGCGCCCGCGCGGTCATTGTCCTTGAGAACTTCGCGAGGAACGTCGAGGAGGTCGAGCCCTTCACCTCGGTCGACTACGTTATAGTAACGAGGCTCGGCGACATGTTCCCGCCCGTGAAGGGCTTCCTCTTCAACCTGGCGCTCAAGCTCTCCAAAAAGACCGTGCAGTGGGACTTCAGCAGCTTCTGCTACTTCACCGACGCCCTGAGGAAGGGGCATGAGAAAAAGGCCGAGATCGCGGATCCGGAGCCTGACGACACCGCGTTCCTCCAGTACACTGGAGGAACCACGGGATTCCCCAAGGGAGCGATGCTCACGAACCGCAACCTGCTCTCCAACATGGAGCAGTGCGTCGAGATGTACCGTCCGGTCATCACGATGGGCGAGGAGCGGGTGCTGACCGCGCTTCCCCTCTACCATGTGTTCGCGCTCACCATCAACTGCCTGCTGATGCTCCGCATCGGCGCGGAGAGCGACCTCGTGACCGATCCAAGGAACATGGCGAAGCTCTCGAAGGAGCTCAGGCGCTTCCGTCCGACGGTCTTCATGGGAGTGAACACGCTCTTCAACGGCCTCAACAACTGTCCGGATTTCCAGAAGAACCCGGTGAGGAGCTTCCACCTCGTCATCGGCGGCGGCATGGCCGTGCAGAGGCCGGTTGCCGAGCGCTGGAAGGAGCTCACCGGCTCGTTCGTCCTCGAGGGCTACGGGCTTACCGAGTGCTCGCCGCTCGTCGCGGTCAACCCCTGCACCCAGACCGAGTACTCCGGCACCATTGGCGTGCCTGTCCCCTCAACCATCGTGAAGATCGTAGGTGACGACGGCAGCGAGATTACCGAGTACGAGAAGCCCGGCGAGCTCGTCGTGAAGGGGCCGCAGGTCATGAAGGGCTACTGGAACAGGCAGGACGTCAACGGCATGGTGCTCCGCTACGGCTGGTTCCACACCGGAGACATGGCCGTCTGGCTTGAGAACGGCAACATCCGCCTCGTCGACCGCAAGAAGGACATGATCCTGGTCTCAGGCTTCAATGTCTTCCCGAGCGAGATCGAGGAGGTCTGCGCCATGAACCCCAAGGTCCTCGAGGTGTGCGCCATCGGCGTGAAGAGCGGCTCGAGCGGCGAGAGGGTCAAGGTGTTCGTGGTGAAGAAGGATCCGAGCCTCACCGAGAAGGAGCTTATTGCCCACTGCCAGAAGTTCCTGACCCGCTACAAGGTCCCGAAGATAGTAGAGTTCGTCGACAGGATGCCGAAGACCAACGTTGGCAAGATCCTGAGGCGCCGCCTGCGCGAGATAGAGGCGGAGAAGCAGAAGAAAGGCGGAGACAGAGTCTGATGAACGTAGAGCTGATAGACCGGGCTGATGATCTCAGGAAGTTCATTGAGAAGTTCAGTGCCCTTCCCTTTATCGGGATAGACACTGAGTTCGAGAAGCTCAGGACCTTCTATCCTATTCTTGGCGCATTCCAGGTGATGGCCGGGGACACGGCCTATATACTCGATCCTAAGGGATGCTCCCTCGCGCCGTTCTGGAAGGCGCTCTCAGCCTACGGCGGCACCGCTCTTTTCTTTGCCGCTGAGGAGGACATCCAGGTTATCGAGACCTCTGGCGGCACGCTTCCCGCGAGCTGCGTTGACCTGCAGGCGGCCTATGCCTGGCTGGGCTACGGGAACTCCAAGGGGCTTGCCGACTGCGTGAAGACCTTCACCGGCGTTGAGCTCCTCAAGGATCAGACCATGTCGGACTGGCTCCGCCGCCCGCTCACAGATGATCAGATCCGCTACGCTGCCGCCGACGTCGAGTACCTTGAGGCCTGCTGGAACAGCATGAGGAAGATCCTGGAGGAGAAAGGCATTCTTGAATGGTTCCTCGAGGACTGCAGGCTGCAGTTCACGCCTTCAGGGCGTGATCCGGTCTCATCCTATGAGTTCGAGCTCGAGGCCGCGCACTGCCTTACTGCGAGGCAGCAGGTATTCCTCAGGAGGCTCCTTGAGTACAGGCAGAATACCGCGGAGAGGCTCGACATCCCCTTTGCCTGGCTGATGAAGACCAAGGCTGTGCTCAAGATTGTGCAGGACGGCAGGATGAACATGCGCCGCCTGGTGCGCGCCGGGATGAGGGAGCGCGCCGCAAGGGAGTACGGCAGCGACGTCATGCGCATCGAGAAGGAGGTCAGCCGGATCCCCGAGGCTGAGCTTCCAGCAAGGCAGCCTTCGGCCGACGAGGTGCAGTGGAAGGCGAGCCTCAACGCAGCCCTCGGCAGCGCGGCCGACGAAATAGTCAGGAAATACGGCATCGGGAGGCAGCGCGTCATCACCAAGGACATGGAGCACGAGCTGGTCCTCCGTACCGCGGGGCTCCTCCCCGCGGACCGCACGCCGCTCCTTCTTACCGGGTGGCGCAGGCAGTTCTTCGAGCCTGCCTGCAATAAGGTCATGGAAAGGGTGCAGAAAGGGGGCTCAGGCGCCTGAGCTCTTTGCACTCAGCAGAATGGGAACAGTGCGGCAGGAGCTCCGCCGCATCCTCATCAGTCATCTCCGGTTGCGGGCCCTGACCGCAGGCCTCTCATTCATAAGGAATTCCACAGCGCCGTCCGCGGCCGCGTCGATAATCCTCTGGTAGTAGTCGCTTCCGGTGAGCTTTCTCATGTCGGACGGGTTCGTGATTACGGCAGTCTCAAGGAGGAATGCCGGCATTGAGGCGGTCTTGAGGACTATAAGGTTGTCATAGCCGTAGACGCCGTTCCTCCGGTCAAGGAAGGGCCTCCTCTCCTCCGGCCCGGTATGGGTCGGGTTGAACGCGAGGCCTGATTCCATCAGGCGGCGCCCGGCAATCGCGGCGGCCTCAAGCGACTTCCGGTAGTGCACGTTCTTCTTCGAGACGAAAACCGACCAGCCTGAGGCGTGATCGGTCGTGCATCCGCGCCAGCCTGCCTTCCTCTCGCAGAACATCTCCGGGACGCTGTCATGGTGTACTGAGATGAAGAGTGAGGCCCCGTCGAGGCCTGCCTTCCTGGTCCTCCCGGTGAGGGTAATCTCCTCCCAGGGCTGCCTGGTTACCGCGCAGCGGAGCCCTCTCCTTATGATTGCCTCGCAGAGCCTGCCCGCGAGAGTGTCGTTGAGCTCGACCTCGCGGTCGCCGAAGGCGCCGAGAGCGCCGTACCTTACCGGCGTATGCCCGGGATCAACCTCGACAAGCGGCGCCGCGCTCTGCCTGTCTCCTGCCCAGACATAACGGTCGGCAGATGACGCAATGGGCGTGAGGAGCATGAGGAGCATGAGGAAAGCCGCGCAGAGCGCCAGGCCCGCGGGACGCCCGTCTGCCAGGTGCCCTGCAAAGCCTCTCATCCTCAAGGGAGTATCGCCTCTCATGGAAAGCCTCTACTGCCTCGCGCCCTTCAGGGCCTTCACTCCGGTGATGAAGGAGAAGGCCTGCCTTGCGCAGGCGCTGTCGTCGCCGCATGAGGTGCTGATCCTCACGAGCGTGATGTCATCCGTCTCAGGCAGCACAAAATACGAGGCCATCTTCCCGTGCGAGAGGAAGTCCTTCCTTATGACATCACCCTCGCTGCCGCCGGTGTCGGCGGGCGGCAGGGAGAGCGCTCCCAGGGAGCCCGCGTCGCTGCAGACTGTGCGGAAGACCGCGGGCCTGCCCGGCGCCCTGTCAGCTATCCTCTCGAGCCCGCCGCATTTTGAGTCGGCGTCAATCTGCGTCCTGATGATGTACTTCTCGTCCTTGGGCTCAGCGTCGACGAAAATCTCGGCGTCGGTGATGCTTCCGTCAGGCGATTTGAAGACGTAATCCGCATAGTGCCCGACAATCGTGAGGCGGTTCATGTCAACGTTGACCGGATTGGTGACGAAGGCCGCGGTGTAGCATTTCCCGGAGGGGGTGAACATGCCGCGGAAGAGCTCGTCACGGCAGATCTTGCCGTTATTCTCCGAGATCATCACCTTCGCGAGCATGCCGCCTATGCCGGCTACCCTGCGGTCGGCGCAGTACATGTCGTAGGCGCCGTCAGCTGCCTTCCAGGGCTTCGAGCAGCCGAGCCTGTCTGACGCCAGCGAGGCGAGCCCGGCCGCGGTTTCAGATAGGCCGCCGAACATGAGGTACTGTATGCGCATGATCATGTACTTTGTCCGGTCGCGCTTCAGGCTGTTGGAGGGATCGAAGAAGTCGTCCGAGGCAACGGAGTACTCGATTCTCCAGCCTTTCGGAAGAAGCGGCGCGGCGGACGGAGCAGCCATGGCGCCTGCCGCGGCAGCGGATGCCAGCGCTGAAAAGACCAGGGTGCGTATTGTCCGAGAGATGTTCATAATTCCTCCTTGCCGGAACGGCAGTGGAAATTCTACCATGAGCGGGGCAGGAGTTACGGCAATGCTTTCCGATATGTGACAGAGGCACCCTGTCTGAGGACTCTGCAGAGGCGCCGCCCCGGGAGCCGGGCATGAAAAAGGCGCCCGGAGGCGCCCTTTGGATACAGAGAGCTGCGGCTCAGGGCCGCAGGCCGGATCAGTAGATGATCTTTATCTTTGATGCGGCGAGCTTTGCCTTCTTTACGGCATCCTCAACGGTCGAGCCTCTGGTGAGCACTACGCCGAGGCGCCTGCCGCCATGGATCTCGGGCTTGCCGAAGAGGCGGATCTGGCAGTCAGGGACCGCGCTGAAGGCGTCCTTGACGCCGTCGAACCTGATGTTGTCTGAGTCGCCGTCTCCCAGGATTACCGCGCTCGCGGAAGGGCCTTCCTGGATAATCTGCCCGACGGGGAGCCCGAGCACGGCCCTTACATGGAGGGCGAACTCGGAGAGGTTCTGGGAGATGAGCGTAACGAGGCCGGTGTCATGCGGGCGGGGCGAGACCTCGCTGAAGATGACCTCGTTGCCCCTCACGAACATCTCGACGCCGAAGATGCCCCAGCCGCCGAGCTCAGCGACGATCTTGCGGGAGATGCTCCTTGCCTCGGTGAGGAGCTCGGGCTTCATGGCGCGCGGCTGCCAGGACTCGCGGTAGTCGCCGTTCTCCTGCCTGTGGCCGATGGGCTCGCAGAAGTGGATGCCGTCGACGGCGCTCACGGTGAGCTCGGTAATCTCGTAGTCGAACTTGAGGAACTCCTCGACAATGACCTTCGACTTCTTGCCGCGGCCCTCCTCATGGGCGATATCCCACGCGTCGAGCGCCTTCTCACGCTCGCGGACCACCGACTGCCCGCGCCCGGAGGAGCTCATTACCGGCTTTACCACGCAGGGAACGCCGATCTCATCGACAGCCTTCAGGAACTCCTCCTTGGTCTCGGCGAAGCGGTAGTTTGAGGTCTTGAGGCCGAGCTTGTCGTGCGCAAGCGTTCTGATCCTCTCGCGGTCCATGGTGATGAGGGTGGCGCTGCTCGTCGGGATGACGCGGGTGATGCCCTCCTTCTCGAGCTGCTCCAGGCGGTCAGTCGCAATCGCCTCGATCTCGGGAATGACCAGGGCGGGCCTCTCCTCCCTTACAACCTTCTCGACAGCGTCGCCGTCAAGCATGTTGATGACATGCGAGCGGTGGGCAATCTGCATGGCCGGCGCGTGATCGTAGCGGTCGACTGCGATAACCTCGATCCCGAACCTCTGCAGCTCGATGGCGATTTCCTTGCCGAGCTCGCCTGAGCCCATGAGCATTACTCTAGTGCTGTCCTTTGAGTAGGGTGTTCCTATCATCTGATTCGCGCCTGGCGGCGCCCTCCCAGTAAAAACCGTGACGATTATAACAGATTGGCGCCAGGCCATTAGCCGGATAATGCCGGAGAATCATGGCTCTGCCACCGTGCAGGGCCTGCGCCGCGTCATCTGGGCGCCCGGTGCGCGTGCCGGCTCCTGCAGCTCTCCGGATCATCCCGGCAGGTCAGATCAAAGCCTTCCTCCGGCGCCGCCGGGCCTACTGCATCCGGAAGTGCTCCTTCCGCCTGCACGGACGAGGCGAGCGAGATGATGCCGAATACTATGCCGGCCGCCGTGAGCACGGCAAGGTGGATGAGGCACCAGAGCGCGGCCGCCGCGGCCGCGGCCCTTCCGGCGTCGGCGCCCCGGATCACGCCGAACTGGTTCGGCGTGAAGCCTATGTAGGGGTTGCTGGGAGCCGGCCTGCTCCTCTGTATGCCTCCGAGGATGACGAGGAAGGGGAACGCTCCCGGAATGAGATAGAGAAGAAGGAGCCAGGCCGAGAAGCCCGCGTCGTGGAGGCGCCTTATGGAGAGGTTGGCGAACGATACCGTGAGCAGCATGGCATACACGCCCAAGACCGCGGCCAGGGCAAGGCCGATGATCGCGCCGGGAAAGACGCTCCCCAGGCGCAGGAACTGCCAGATGAGGAACGGGACGATGACGCCTGTCGCGAATGCCCAGGCGGTGAAGTTCCAGTACTCGCGCCTTCCTGAAGTGCCTGATGAGTCAAGCGCGTGCGCTATGTCATGCCTGAAGGCCGTGAATGAAGAATCGAGCTGGCGCTGCAGGCCTTTTATATCCATCTGCTGTCCTCCCCTCGGTGTCGGTAATCTCCGGCCGGGCCGGATTCCCAATTATATATCGCCCGGCCTGGCCGGATGGCTCTCTGCCCAGGGCGAACGCATGAACGCCTAAATTTATATCCGATGAAGTTGCGAATATTTCTATAAATTATTGATTTTCGATCAGATTATTTATTTGATAACGCTCTGAAAATGCCCTATAATTTCCCTATATTTTATAGAGAGAAAAGGCCGCCATGA
>ONIT01000030.1 GCA_900317945.1 uncultured Pseudomonadota bacterium | reverse complement strand
TCCGGATATGATTTTACGCCTTTCGTCAAGGCAGATACAGCAAAATATGCTGAAATTGAGGTATAGAATGACACTAATTGAGTTGTTTGAGGAATATTCTGCGAACCGTTCCGATTTGACCAGAAAATGCGCAGTAAACATGCGCCAGAGGATGCAGAAGTACGTCCTTCCCGTGCTTGGCAGCCGGGATATCGATGGCATCCGCGTCTGTGAGATTTACAAACTGCTGCAGGAAATCCGCGAGAAGAACGAGACCGCCCGCCAGCTGATTAACTATGTAGGCCAGTGCTACACCTTCGCCGCCGCCCTGGAGTACACCACGAGGCAGAATCCGGCCCCTGCGCTCAGGCAGCTGATGAGGCTCCCGGCCATCAAGGACCACTACCCCGCCCTCGGCTACCAGCAGCTCGGCGAGCTCCGTGTCCTGTTCGAGGATAAGGACGGGAAGCAGCCGAACCGGAGCCTTTCAGTCAACCGGCAGGCAGTCCTCATGGCGCTGTACTCGCTTCTCAGGATTGGAGAGTGTGCAGCTCTGAAGTGGGCATGGTTGAACGAGGACACCAGAACAATCGAGATTCCCCGGGAGCACATGAAGATGCGCCGGGACTTCCGCATCCCGGTAACTCCCCAGATTGCCGCCCTGCTGGAGCATGTGAAGGCATTTCAGGAGAGCAGCGGGATTGAATCAGAGTTTGTGTTCAGCGTCTCGGGCCGGAGGCCGCTCTACTCAGGAGCCCCGACGAACCTGATGAGAAGGTTCTTCAAGGGCCGCATGGTGATTCATGGCATCCGGTCAATGGGCCGCACCTGGATGGCCGAGCACGGAGTCGACTTCGCGGTCGCAGAGGCCAGCCTCGCCCATGTCGAGCACAACGCAGTGGTCAGGGCGTACAGCAGGACGGATTACCTGGAACAGCGAAGGAAAGTCCTCGAGGCCTGGGACGAGTATGTCAATGAGCAGCTGAGCTGATTCGAATTTGTATTGGGAAATCAGTACAAAATTTTAGGGAGGTGATAAAAAAGAAAGCCTGACGGGTGGCATCCTGTCAGGCCGAAGGTAATTGGACTCGTAAACGATACGTGACAAACGGCAAGAAGTCAGGTGTCAGTTAAACGAATACAACGTCAGAATTCTACCATAAAGACAGAAAAAAGAAACCCCGGAGGCTTGGATCGGGCCACCGGGGATATTTTATCAAGCACAGTTATTCTAGCACACTCACATGGGGAGTGACAACAAAAAAAACGAAGACAAACAACTCAAGACCAACAAATTCAGACAATGTTCAGACAGTAGCCCCAGCCGGTTCAAAGTGTGATGCACCTCACAGAAAATAGCCGGTTTCGGGCGATTTTGTCGCTAGACGGCAATCTCTTTGTCATCAGACGACAATCTGATTGTCGTTAAACGACAATTTTCAGCGCTAATCCTTTGATTTCTCGGAATTTCCCGTATCTAGATCTAGTGAGGTGTTCTCGAACGTTCCGAGATCCCGACCTACATGCAGATTTACAGGTCACGAGCGCTGCCCCGCGCAGCGTGAGAGACCTGTCAGGGACAGCACCCAGCACGATGCAGAACAAGTTCTGCTGAGTGCTCATAGCCGGGAGAAGTCGGCCAGCACTCAGCACCGGCGTGCTCGCAGTCTGCGAGAGCTCAGGACCCGCGTATGCCGTGCAAGCCTCGTGCAGAGTAGAGGGCCGTCGAGGCCGGAAGCGCAGGACCCGCACAGCGTGCGAGCTCAGTGCACCCAGTCGGCCGCCGGCCAACTCGTTGTTGACAGCCGCGGAAACGGCACCGCGTTGCCAACAGCGGTTGACCGGCTTACCGTGCCACGTATCAGTCCATCAGTCCCGTGAGAATCAGCGGGCTCCTGGCTTACGGTGCATTGGTGAGGCCAGCGGGCTCCTGATCTCCCGCGCTGCGCCGCCAGTGCCTCGGCTGTCCGAATCGGGCGTTCCGCCGCCCTACTCACGGCATATACTCTTCTCTGATTTTTGTTTTTGTACGGGATCCGGCCGGTGCTCGTGCAGGGCCATGAGCCTGCACTTCCCGGTCAACCGCGCGCAAGCGCCAGGAGCCTTGAGCTCGTAAGAGACCGTGCCGGTGCTCGCAGGGAGCAGATCCCGAGCGACTGGATCAGCTCCGTGCGCTGGTCAGGCGTCTGCCTCTGCCCGCTGCGGCGACTATGCGCCGCGGACGCGTGCACCCCCGCCGCCCGCGGGGGTTGAGTCCTTTCCGCCGGCCTGACGGCCGCGGCATGGATGTGTCGGTGTCTGAATGCCCTTCCTTTGCGTCTGGATTCGCGTATTTCGATGATTTCAGTATTCTGAGTACAGATATACGTATGACGCAGTAAAACTCAAATGACGCAAAATCTAAAAACTGATTTAATGTTAAATAGACTATTGACATCAATACAAATAATTACTATAATGAAGGCATGTTCAACAACAAAGGGAGGTTCAGTGAAGACCGCAGAATTGCGGCGCAAGTTGCTTGAGAACGGTGCAATCTTTATCCGGCATGGAGGCAACCACGATATTTGGGAACGAAACGGGATTCAGACCCAGGTACCGAGACATCCAAGGACAAAAGACAGCACCGCAAGAGGTATTTTAAAGCGACTTGGCATTAAGCCGTAAAAAAAGCCCTCCCCGGTAGTTTTGGGGAGGGTCCTGCGGTTATCACTGATATTGATATGGATATTTCAGGATATATGGCCTATCCGGTCAAATTTATTCCGAGTGATGAAGGCGGCTTTACCGTTATTCTCTCAGGCCTTGGCGGTGTTATTTCGGAAGGTGATACGAAAGAAGAAGCAATCAGCATGATTATTGATGCTTTTGCTGGAATGGCAGATTATTGCCTCGACAAGAAAAAGATCATTGAACCTGCTCCTGCCCCGAAGGATGATGAAGAGCTTGTACCAATCCCTCTCGTTCTGGCTCTGAAGATTGTCCTCCGCAACGAGATGATCAGGGAAGGCATCACCCAGCGCGAGCTTGGCAGCCGTCTCGGCATGTCTCCCCAGCTCGCCTCGCAGACCTTCAATCTGCTCCGCCCGCGTACGAACGTTGATACGCTGCTGAAGGCCTTCAGGGCCATCGGGAAGGAAGTCAGGATTTCAATAGACTGAAACTGAGCCAGAAAAAAAATAAGCCCCGGAGATTTTCCAGGGCTTTTATGGTTAGGAATCAGGACTCAGAACTACTTCAACTACTTCACAACAGTGAAGTCAGGCTTTTTAACTACATCGTAGCCGGCTTCTGCAAGGGCATCAGTCAGAGCATCCCGAAATGTTTTCTGCATCTCAACAGTCAGGTCCTTATTTGTTGCTGCCATCTTATCAGCCATAGCAAGGACAATCTCGTTAACGAGATTCGTTTGGTCATCACGGAAGACACACGGCTTGACAGTTTCGAAGTCCTTGTTTGAATAGCCCCACTTTTCGCGCAGTTTCAGAACTTCCTCGGGATAACCTTTTGCGATAATCAGAGGATTCATTGCGTAAATGCCAGCAGACTCACGACGCAGTATGTTGCGTTTAACCAATTCTGTAATGACATGATTAAATCTTACGCGCGAAATATGACATTTCGCAGCAATCATATCTTTTGCTCCGCTAGGTAACATGATGAGTGAATCATCTGCTGCCCTCGACATGTACTTGCAGAGTTCGACAAGGACGTCAAGAGCCCCCTTCACTGCATGCAGCTCGTCAACGCCCTGAAGGTAAACCTTAAAGAAGGGCCCATCCTCCTCACGGTGCCAGGTGCTCTCCCACGCGACAAGGTTACCATACTCGTCGCGGACCAGATGATTCTTCTTGAACCTCTTGTTTGCCATGATATTTTTAATCCAATTAATCACAAACCGTTCGCTGATGCACAGAGGCTGAACACATTCATCCTCACGCTCGGCCATGGCTTGATAAAATATACTTTGGTTTGAAAGGTTAATTGGACTCATCGTAATATGTGGCAGGTGCCTTGAAAAGGATACTGTTTGCTGCAGTATACAGAATTAACAGACCGAATAAAAGATAAATTGCGCAAGAACAATAACTTATATAAGGTCTGACCGGGTAATATGCGCCGGCTCCAGGCCGGCGCGGGAAAGCCGTCAGTCTCCGAGGAGAGAGCCGACATCGTCAAGCAGGCGGACTCCGTCTCTGAGCTTTCTCACAGGACGGCTGTTCTCGATTCTGTCGAGAGTATCGGACGCCGCCCCGCCGTTGTCATAGTAGCCGTCGTCGTAGTAGCCGCTGTTGCCGTTATTGTAATAGCGGCGGTTGTTGCCGTTGTAGTATCTGCGGTTGTTCCCGCTGCTCAGGCGCTGCGCGGACCATCTGTTGCCGCTCACGGTAATCCTGTACTGCCCCTGTCCGCTTATCCTGATGTCGCCGCAGCGATTCTGATCATTGCAGAGCCTCCTGCCGCCGGAGCTTCCCCAGACATTGCCGTTCCAGCCGCTGCTGTCAGTTATCTTGAAGCGCTGTGAGCCGCCGTTGTCGCCGTTTCCGGAAAGGTAGACATCAACATACCAGCTGCTGCCGCTCCTGTTCATCGGGGTGAACGACCAGCCGTTCGAGGTGCCGGCATAGTAGAGCTGCCCGGCATTGTAGGTTGATGAAGAGCCCTGATTGCCGTAGTAACTGCCGCCATTGTTGTAGCGGTCGTTGCTGTAGCCGTTGCCGTTTCCGTCAAGGCGCCACCAGCTTCCGTGGCGTCCGACATAAAGGCGGTGCTGCCCGTAGCCATCAAGCCTGATGTCGCCGCAGCGGTTCTGATCCGTGCAGAGTGAGCTGCCGCCTGAGGTGCCCCAGACCCTGTGGTTCCAGTCGGGGCTGTCAGTCACCTTGAAGCGCTGAGAGCCGCCGTTGTCGCCGTTTCCAGAAAGATAGAGATCAATGTACCAGGCATTGGCATAGTTGTCATAGTTCATCGGCTGGAAGGTCCAGTTGTTCGATGTGCCTGCGTAATACATGCCGGCCTCGGCAGCTGCCGGAATGCCGGCAACCATGGCTGCAAGGAGGCATCCTGCGGCAGTATTTCTTAATCCCGTGAATCTCATAGTAGTTGAATCTCCTGCGCGGTCTAAGCCTGACGGCGGGCCGCCAATCAGAACATAATTTCCGCTGATTTTATCTCATATTGTCTGTCTGCGCGCCTGAAAATCCGATTTTAATCACAAAATCCGTAGATATGTGCCATGCATCACAGATCTATTCAGGCAGAAAGACGCGCCCAACGAAAAACGCCCGCAACGGGGAGGGCTCCTGCCCTCCTCCCTGCGGACGCCATTCAGGCCTTAAAACCCTGCCCTAAGGCAGGCTCGCTCAGCCTGCAGCCTTGGCACCCTTCCCGTGGGGAATATCCTCATGGATGCCGGTCTCAGCGAAGATGACCCACTCAGCGATATTGCAGACGTGGTCGCCGATTCTCTCGAGATACTTGGCAACGTTCATCAGTTCAAGCGCGCTGCTGCCGTTGCTCGGATTCTCGGTAATCATATTGATGATGGAGGCCTTCGCGTTCTGGTAAAGAGCGTCAACCTTGTCATCGCGCGCAATTACGCTTCTCGCAAGGTCGACATTGTGCTCGACAAAGGCCTTGATGCTGTCCGAGACCATCTCGGCAGCCTCGTTTGCCTCAGCGACGATGTTCGGGATCTCAACTCCCTTGCGGCCGCTTACGCAGTCAACGATGTCTGCGGAGGAAATGCCGATTCTGTGCAGGTCGGTCGCGAACTTGAGCGCGGCGGAGATGAAGCGGAGGTCAGATGCGACAGGCTGCTGGGTCAGGATAAGCCTGATGCAGGTGTTCTCAACTTCCCTCTTCTTGGAGTCAAACTCTACGGCAAGCGCGTCAACATGCTCCTTGGCGTTGTCATCCTCACCCTTGACTGCCTTCAGCGCGGAGAGAATGGCCTCCTCGCTCAGCTTGCCCATCCTGGTGACGTTCTCATTGAGCTCAGCGAGCTCGCTGTCATAATTCTTTCTCAGCATGATTAACCGAATCTCCCGGTAATGTAATCTTCAGTCTTCTTCTGCTTGGGCCTCTCGAAAATCTGCTGGGTGTCACCGGCCTCAATCAGCACGCCGAGGAGGAAGAAGGCGGTGCAGTCAGAGATACGTACGGCCTGCTGCATGTTGTGGGTAACGATGATGATGGTGTACTGCTTCTTGAGCTCCATCGCCAGCTCCTCGATCTTGCCGGTCGAAATCGGGTCAAGCGCGGAGGTAGGCTCGTCCATCAGCAGGATGTAAGGGCTGACCGCAAGCGCTCTCGCGATGCAGAGACGCTGCTGCTGTCCGCCGGAAAGTCCCAGAGCCGACAGGGAGAGACGGTCCTTGACCTCGTCCCAGATGGCCGCGCCCTTGAGCGACTTCTCGACGATCTCGTCAAGCTGGGCCTTGTTCCTGATGCCGTGGGTTCTCGGTCCGTAGGCGATGTTGTTGTAAATGCTCATCGGGAACGGATTGGGCTTCTGGAACACCATGCCGATGTTCTTGCGGAGGTTGTTGATGTCAACCTTGGGATCGTAGATGTCCTGGCCGCGGTAGCTGATCTTGCCCTCGATGCGGGTGCCGGGGATAAGATCGTTCATTCTGTTGAGAGTTCTGAGGAACGTGGACTTGCCGCATCCTGAAGGTCCGATCAGAGCAGTAATGGACTTCTCCTTCATGCTGAGGTTGATGTCCTTCAGCGCGTGGTGAGTGCCCTCGTACCACAGGTTGACGTGCTCAGCAGTGATAATATCCTTTTCGTTCTCGTTCATAGCGATCTCTTCTTCTTGTAGTATCCGGAAACCATTCCGGCAGACAGATTGATGATAAATGCCAGCACCATGAGGATGGCAGCGATTGCGAAGGCAACGCCGAACTCACCCTGCTCCTTGGCGTAGACGTAAAGTGCGACCGAGAGTGTTGCGCCTGAGCTTGCCAGGCCGTCAAAGACGCCATGGAGCGCATGCGCGAAGCCGGCGGTAAAGAGCAGCGCCGCGGACTCGCCGATGATTCTTCCGACACTGAGGATGCATCCGGTGATGACGCCGTCAATGCAGCTCGGGAGCACAACGGTCCTGATGACGCGCCACTTGCCGGATCCGAGGCCGAAGGCGCCCTCCCTGTAGCTCTGGGGAACGGTCTTTAGGGACTCCTCAGTCGTGCGCATTACAGTCGGCAGGTTCATGATCACGAGAGTCATGGCGCCGGCGAAGAGCGAGGTCTGGAAGTTGAGGAACTGCACAAAGAACAGCATTCCGACCAGGCCGTAGATGATGGAAGGTATGCCGGAGAGCGTCTCGGCTGCGTACTCAATCACCTTCACCATATTCTTGTTCTGAGCGTACTCGGTCAGGTAGACTGCGGCT
The DNA here is from genome assembly GCA_900317945.1 of uncultured Pseudomonadota bacterium. GTDB lineage: Bacteria > Pseudomonadota > Gammaproteobacteria > Enterobacterales > Succinivibrionaceae > UBA2810. The sequence continues at coordinate 16,935 of ONIT01000030.1, read as the reverse complement.
CCGACGCCGAGAGGCAGCTCGACAATAAGGGTTGCGGCAATGATGTAGATGGTGTTCAGGATATCAGGCAGGATGCCGATGTTGCCGCTCAGGTAGCTCGGCTTGGTGCTGATGAGCGTCCAGCTGATGTTCTGCGCGCCCTTGAACATTACGTAGACAATCATGAATATCAGAATAGCGCAGGTAAACGCCACTGAGGCGATCATCAGCGTCTTCATCATTCTTCTGTAGAAAACTCGATTCATTATCAATACTCCGATTCACCGCCGCCGGAGGCGGCTATCTGGCTCAGTGAAGCTTCTGGCCCCTCTTGATGAAGAAGTTCAGGCAGGCATTGATGAGCATGATGAACAGGAAGAGGACCAGCGCAATGGAGAACAGCGCCTCCCTCTGGAGTCCTGAGGAATATGACATCTCGCTCGCAACCGCTGAGGTAAGGAAACGCACGCTCTCGAAGATGCCAGGCATGTTCGCAACGTTTCCTGACACCATGATTACGGCCATCGCCTCGCCTATCGCGCGCCCGACGCCGAGCACAACCGCAGCCGCGATTCCGCTCTTTGCGGCAGGAACCGACACTCTGAAGTAGGTCTCGATATGGTTGGCGCCCAGGGCAAGCGACGCGTCCTCGTAGGACTTGGGAACCGCGTCAAGGGAGGTAACCGACACGCTGATGATGTACGGCAGAATCATAATGGAGAGGACGATGATCGCGGCAAGGAGCGTTGCTCCGTCAGGAACATCGAACACGATTCTGATGCCGGGGATGAGGACCATCATGCCGACAAGTCCGTAGACTACCGAAGGAATGCCGGCAAGCAGGTTGACAGCGCCTGTTACCCAGGTCCTGACCCACTTCGGGGCGATTTTTGAAACATAGACTGCGGTGAAGAACCCGACCGGGATGGCGATGATGACCGCGCCGGCAGTACCGTAGACACTGGTAAGGATGAAGGGGAGGATACCGAACTTAGGCTCGGCAGCCGTTGATGCCCACGTTGTTCCGAATAGGAAGTCTATGAGCCCGATTTCCCTGATTGCCGGGAGTCCGGCGATGATCAGATACACGGAAATGAGGAGCACAAAGCCTACCGTAATCAGACCGAGCACAAGGAAGATACCGTAGATGATATTTTCCTTAAGATTGTTGCTTCCTGTCACTTGGAGTAGCCTCTGTAGAAGGAAGATGCCTTTTTGGGGGCATCTTCCGGGACAATTCTGGTTTTTCTTTACTGGAGATTAGTCGGCTGCAGGAACAGCGCCGGCCTTAATGATGATCTCGGCAGCTTCCTTGGAGGTAGCGTAGTTGAAGAACTTCTGGGCCTCAGCAGAAAGGGCCTTGCCTTCCTTGGTTACAAGGATGAACGGACGCTGAACAACATAGGAGCCGTTCTTGACATTGGCCTCGGTAGGCTCAATGCCGCCTACGGTAAGGGTCTTGACGGTCTTGCCTACAGCAGCGGTTGAGGCGTAGCCGATGGCGTTGGGGTTGCCCTGGGCAGCGGCGATGACATCACCGGTGGAGGTGAGCTCCTGACGGTACTTGCACTGCTCCTTGGTGCCGGTAACGCTCTCGAAGCCATCCCTGGTGCCTGAGCCAGCCTCACGGCCGACAACTACGATGCCTGCGTCATTTCCGCCGACATCCTTCCAGTTGGTGATCTTGCCGGTGTAGATGTCCTTGATCTGCTCAACGGTCAGATCCTTTACCGGGTTAGAGGGGTTGACGATGATGGAGATTCCGTCGTAGGCAAGGACAGTGGGCTTGAGTCCCTTGGCCTTCTCGTCATCCTTCAGCGCGCGGCTGGAAAGGCCGATGTCGCAGCGTCCCTCGAGGGCAGCGGAAATGCCTGAGCCTGAGCCGGTCGGGTTGTAGGTGAAGGCGATGTCAGGGTTGTCAAGCTGGAACTTCTCGCCGAGGGAGCCGATAACCTTCTCCATGGAGGTGGAGCCGTCAGTGGAGACAGTGCCGCCTGCGACAGCGGACTCTGCGCCGAAGACGGACGCAACAGAAAGAACAGCAGCAAAAGCTAAAGCAGAAAACTTATTCATACAGTATCCTCTAATTATGGCTATAACTTCACTCGGCATCTCTGCCTCATGTCTGCTGTGAGAATAGATTCAGCATGTAAAGTTAAAAATCATGCTTATACGAAGGTTTTGTAAAGTAGTATGAAGAAACTGTGATCAGTCTTGCAGAAGTTATTGATAAAAGGGGATAAATGGGACTGACAGGAAAATGACAAGGGCGGGCAGAGGCAGCCATCTGCCCTTGCCCGCCCGAAGATGGGAAAGCCTCAGAAGCCTTGAGCCCTCAGACAGGATGCTTTTTACCCTGCTCGCCGACCTTTTTCCAGGCTACCTCGTTTCTCACATAGGAAGGGACAACCTCATCGGGGAGAAGAAGCTTCCCCTCCTCCGCCGCCCTCCTGGCAATCCTCATGATGCACCCGGAGTCGGGATACAGGGCCTTTGAGAGGAGCCTCCCATTGGCAAACTCCTGCAGCGGAGCGTAGACGCCGAAGCCGCTTCCCGCGAGAACGCACTTCACGCCGTCCCCGGCAAGAGCCGTGAACTTCTCCGCAGCGTCCTCAGGCGAGAGCACGGACTCCGGCATGGCCTCTTTGAAAGAGCTGCCTTCCCTGGTATAAACCGCTGCGTACACCTCTTTCATCCTGGCGTCATTGGCAACTATCACGGTATCCGCGTCCGGATGCTCCACGAACTCCCTCTCTGCCTGCGCGGCAAGATCCGAGACGGGCGCAATCTTAAGCCCGAGCCCGAACGCAAGCCCCTCTGCGACGCTGACGCCAATCCTGACGCCAGTAAATGAGCCAGGACCCCTGCCGCAGGCGATGAAGTCAAGGTCCTTCATCTCAGTTCCCGTGGACTCCAGCACGTCCCTGATCATGCCGAGGATGAGGCCGGCGTGGCCGTGAGGCGTTACAACACACCTTGAGGCTATCTCGCCGTCATTGTCGCAGGCCGCGCTGCAGGCATCGGTTGAGGTATCAAGAGCAAGAATTTTCATGAAAAGTCCCCGGTTCAGCAAATCAAAAAAACATTGTCCAGAGCAAGTGAGCCTTACTCCTTCTTCTCACGCGAGAAGCGCCTCTCGCTCCAGAACTTCCTGACGTCGCCGTAGTCGTTCGTTACCCGGCAGGGAGGGAGGCTCTCCATGATGGTCCTGATGTAGGACTTTCCCTCCTCAATCCTCGGATCAAAGAGCACTATGATGCCGGAGTCGTTCACTGTCCTGATGAGGCGCCCTACGCCCTGCCGGAGCGCGATGATGCACTCGGGAAGGGATATGGCCCTGAACGACGAGCCCTTCCGGATCCTCTCATACCTCTCGCTCACGGCCTTCTCCACAGGCGAGCCGAAGGCAGGGAACGGGAACTTGTCGATGAACACGGCGGAAAGCGTGTCGCCAGGCACGTCAACGCCCTCCCAGAACGACTTGGTCGCGACGAGCACCGCGTTCTTCTCCCTGATGAAGGTCTCGACTAGCGAGGATCTGCTCTCCTCATCCTGGATCATGACGCGGCGTCCCCTGAGAAGCGACGAGAGCCCACGGTAGAGCCCTGTCATGGCGCTGCGGCTCGTGCAGAGCACGAACACGCCGCCCGGAACCTCGCCGATGATGCCGGCCATCAGCCTCGAGAGCAGGCTGAGCCTCTCTGGGCTCTGCACTCCGGGCAGGTTGCAGGGAACATAGATAAGCCCCTGCTCCTCGTAGTTGAACGGGCTCTGCACGATGTCCTGCGCGACGGACGTGAGGCCTATGGATCTCTTGAAGTGGCTGAACGGATCAGCTGAGTCGGCGACCGCCATGGTGGCCGAGGTGAAGACCCTCACGGCGTCGGTGTCAGAGAGCACGTACTTCCTGAACGCCTCGCTCACGTCCACCGGCGCCGAGGTGACGGCGAAACCCGAGGCAAAGCACTCGGCAAAGACGCAGACATTGTCATTCTCAATTCCGGCAAAGAGCGTCCGGAGGAGCTCCGCGGCATCGGAAAAGCTTGAGGAGAGCGACTCCAGCTGCCCGCTCACGTTCTTGAAGCCGTCATCGAGCCTCAGGGCGAGGACTCTGGAGATTTCAGGCAGCAGATCCTTGTTGGCGCCCTGCAGCGCGTTCCTTGCGTCGTCATCCGAGACGGAAAGGGCCGCGAGCAGCACGCTGAGCCTCCTGAAATCAGCGAGAAGAGCCTTTCCGGCCTCGGCGCACCTGCCGTTTTTCATGAGCGGCGCCAGGTTGGCCTGGCTCTGCGTCCCGTAGGCGCCCTTCTCGCCGGCCTGGTTCATAGTCTCATGAAGAGCGTTCCTGAACTCGCCCTGCGAGGTCCTGACATGCGAGATCGCGCTCTCAAGCTCCGAGTAGCCGTCAGAAGCGTCACCAGAACTCTTTGCCGCTCCCTTGCCCGCCTTCTTCATCTTCCGGAGGGCAAGCCTGAGCTCCTTGAGCATCTCGTCGACCTCGCGGGAGCCAAAGCGTTCTGAGAACGCGCTGCGGGCGGTCTGCTCGACCGAATGCGCCTCGTCGAACACCACGACATCGGCGTCAGGAAGAATAGACGCCTCGTGGTTCGAGTCAACGGCAAGCTTCCGTCCGATGAAGTACAGTGCGTGGTTGACCACGGTAATGTCTGCCTCCAGGGCCCTTGCCCTGGCGCGGTTCACGAAGCAGTCAGCCGCGTGCGGGCACTTCTGGCCGATGCAGGTGTACTGCGAGCTTCTCACGAAATTGAGTATAAGAGACGAGGCCGGAATGCCGCGGAGCGTGTCGAGATCGCCCGTCTCGCTCCTGGCGGCAAACTCCTGCAGCTTACGGAACTCCTCCTCGCTTGTCTCCTCGCTGTCCGCCTTTCTGTTCTTCGCCGCGCCTCCGTCGCCGAAGCTGATGGTCTCCTGGAAGCCCGAGACCTTCTTCTCCGCCTCAAGATCATCCATGCGCTTCAGGCAGAGATAGCCGGAGCGCCCCTTCAGGACCGCGGTCTTAATCTGCATGTCGTCGCCCAGCATGCTGATAAGCCGGGGAAGGTCCTTTTCCGAGATCTGATCCTGGAGGTTCCTGGTCTGGGTGCTGACGAGGACCTTCTTCTTCGAGATAATTGATGGGAGAAGGTAGGCAAAGGTCTTGCCGGTGCCTGTTCCGGCCTCGACCACGAGATCATGCCCATTCTGTATGGCGTCAGCCACATCGCCTGCCATCTTCAGCTGACCGGGCCTGGCCTTGTAGCCCGGAAGCTGTTTTGCGAGGACTCCGTCATCTCCGAGAATCTTGCTGATATATTCCTTATAATCCATGAGTCAGGCACTCCGGCAGTATTCAACAGGACAAAATGAACGAGACAGGCATCAGGCCAGCCCAGGCAGCAGTAACAGAACCATGCGCCACCAGCGGACACATCACTTCATTTAATGGCGCTGTCAGGCTCACAATTATATCGCTCATCGGCGCATTTATGCTCCTGTCGCTTCAATCCTGCGCCTCGACTGGCGAGATCGCGGAAAAGACTCCCGGAGGCATCTGCGAGAAGACCTATGTCCGGAACATCAGCATGGATCTCGATCTCGGCATCTATGAGGCGGAGACTGAGGACCCAGACGGCTCAGTCCTGAAGGCATCGCCCCTCTACGGAACCGTGAGGAAGACCGGCTCCGGCTTCTCCTACAGCCCTGACTGCCGGGGAGCATCCTGCCTCAAGAAGCTCATCTATCCCTACGATTCCTTTCTCGTCTACCGCCCTGACCGGACCTGCAGCGAGTACCACGCCTGGTACTACCCCGATCCCCTGCGCTTCAACGAGTGGCAGCTCACGAACTACGGAGTGTTCGAGTTCACGAGGACTCCCCCTAAGCGCGGCACCGACATCAACGCGGCAGGCGCGTATATAAAGGGATACACCGGCTCAGGCGAAATTATCGCGCTCGCGGACAGCGGCGGCACAGAGACAGGGCACCCTGACCTTAAGGACAATATCCTTGCGTCATGCTCGGACCGCTCCGCCCCCGGTGACAGCCACGGCACCGAGACTGCCGGAATCATTGCCGGAGTCCACGGGAACGGCACCGGGATATCAGGCGCCGCCTTCGGCGCGAAGCTCTGCGCCCTGACCTCAGGCTCCCTGCCGCCTGAGGAGATGCTGAGGCGTGCCGCAGCGCTCCCCGAGAAGCCCTCCGTCATGGTCGCAACCTACGTAAACTCCGGCATCAGGGCTGACGCGTCAAAGGCGGAGCAGCTCATGAGGGATCCCGCAGCAAGGAGAATCCTCACGGTCGAGCCCGCGGGGAACGGCTACCGCGCGGGGCTCGAGAAGAGCTGCCCACGGGACACCGACTGCGTTTACCCAGAAAAGAGCACGCTCATACTTCTCCCGAACGCGGTTTCAGCGGCGTCGGTGAACTCCGAGGGGAGGCACCCCGCCTACTCCTCCACAGGGGAGCACATCTGGGTGTCGGCGCCCGGCGGCGAGTACCTGGGCTTCAATACCCCGTCAATCGTTACGGCTGATCTCAGCGGCTGCGAGAGGGGGCTTTCTGTACATGGAGAGATTGATCCCTTCATGAAGAACCGGGCGAGGCGCTTCGAGAACGGAGAGGATCCCCTCAACCTCAGCTGCGACTACACCGCCTCCATGAACGGGACGAGCGCCGCCGCGGCGCTCACCGGAGCATCTGCCGCCATCGTGAATGAGGCGTATAAGAAAGCGAACGGCGGATCGGAGGCCGGCCCGGAGAGGCTGAGGTACATTCTCGCGAGGACCGCGAGGCAGCTCTCCGGGAACGGGGACTTCCTCTCGCCGCCCCATGAAGGCGGATCCGCGGCAGGCGCCGGGCTCGCCTTCAGGAAGGAGACCGGCTTCGGCCTGATAGATCTGGGGAGCGCTGTGAAACTTGCGGAAAGCTGCGGGAGCGATCCGGTCTGCGCCAAGGCCGGACCTGCCGTCAGGCATGAGCTAGCCCTGTCAGGCACAGAGAGAAGCGGAGAGGAGCTTGTCTTTAAGTTCAGCGTGCCGGAGGATTTGAGGGCTCTCCTCACCGACAGGATTTATATCCTCATCAGGTTCAGGGAGAAAGGGAGCCTCGCAGGCACCTCAGTAAGCGCAGGATTTACAGGAGAGAGCCATGTCATCAAGGCTGCCCCGACAGCCGTCATCTGGGATCCCTCGTCAGACGGCACTATGCCTGCCGTCATATCATCAGACTACCTTAAGCATCCCGGAAATGAGCTCAGCGTGAGGCTCATAGGCTTCAGCGGAGCTGAGCCTGATGTAACGGTCTTCCTTGATACGGTGTACTGAGGAAAAGAGAAAGAGCCGGCCGCTCACGCGCCTGGATCAATGGATGGAAATATAAGGCCCGGCCGGCTTCCCTGACGGCAAAGGCCCATTGTCAGGCCTTATTTCCCTTCAGGCCCCGCCTTGTCCAGAAAAGGCTTCAGAGTTTCGTGGAGCTGATCTTCCATCGCCATCTTATATCTGACATGAACAAATTCACGGTAAATCGGAATAAAGATGAACCCCAGCTTCTCCAGCTCAGGCTGGATCTAAGGAAGAACATTGTCGACAGCCCGTGCAGGGACTGACCTGAGGCGGCATACGCAGTCATCGCCCTGAATTTTTACCTCATGCTCGAATTTCATGGCTGTTCTCCCAATCATCTGCTTCAGTGGACACCGTGACTGGTCAGAGAATACCCTGAACACAGAAACATAACCGTAGCGGCAGTCTCAAAAATGGACAGCCGCATCCAGAGCCCATCTCCCATCAGGCATCGGCCGCCAAATCCTTCTCTGGGTGCAGGCCCGGCACAAAAAAAGGCGGCGCCAGAACTGACTGGAGCCGCCCTGCCTTTATTTTCCCACCTGAGGGAAAACAGGATTAATGACGGAAGTGCCTTACGCCGGTGAAGACCATGGCGATGTTGTACTTATCGGCAGCATCGATGACTTCCTGGTCGCGGATTGATCCGCCCGGCTGGATTACGCAGGTAATGCCGAGCTTCGCGCCGACCTCAAGGCCGTCCGCGAACGGGAAGAACGCATCGGAAGCCATGGCAGCGCCGTGGAGATCAAACCCGCCGGCGCTCGCGCGCTCTGCGGCAATCTTGGCGGAGAACACACGGCTCATCTGGCCGCAGCCGGAGCCCAGGACCTGGTTGTCCTTGGCGTAGACGATGGCGTTTGACTTGGTGAACTTGCAGACCTTCCACGCGAAGAGCATGTTCTTGATCTCTGCCGGGGAAGGCTGGCGCTTGGTTACAACCTTGAGCTCCTCAGGCTTGACAACGCGGGTATCGCGCTCCTGCACCAGGAGTCCGCCGTAGACGCACTTGAACTCAAGGGAAGGCCTGATGCTGTCCCAGAATCCGCACTCAAGGAGACGGATGTTGTGCTTGGCGCTTACTGCCTGCTTTGCCTCCTCGGAGACCTTCGGAGCAATGATTACCTCGCAGAACTGGTTCTTGATAATCCTGGACGCGGTGTCGCCGTCGAGCTCGCGGTTGAAGGCGATGATGCCGCCGAATGCTGACTCCTTGTCAGTCGCGAAGGCACGCTCATAGGCCTCGGCAAGGGTCGGAGCAAGAGCGACGCCGCAGGGGTTCGCGTGCTTGACGATTACGCAGGCAGGCTCATCGCTGAACTGCTTGACGCACTCAAGGGCAGCGTCAGTATCGGAGATATTGTTGTAGGAAAGAGCCTTGCCCTGGAACTGCACCGCAGTTGCGACAGAGTGGTCGCTGAAGCCGGGCTCGACGTAGAAGGCAGCCTTCTGATGGCTGTTCTCGCCGTAGCGCATTGCCTGCTTCTTGATGAAGTGCATGCTGAAGGTGCGGGGAAGTGCTGCGGGAAGCTCCTCCTTCTCCTCTGAGTTGCCGTACTGGGGAACGAGGCGGCCGAAGTAGTTCGCGATCATGCCGTCATACTGGGCGGTGTGCTCGAAGGCTGCGACTGCGAGATCAAAACGGGTCTCATAGGTGAGGGAGCCATTGTTGGCGTCCATCTCGCTGATGACCCTGTCATAGTCAGACGCGCGGACAACAATGCCTACATCGCGGTGGTTCTTCGCTGCAGCGCGAACCATGGTCGGGCCGCCGATGTCGATGTTCTCGATAGCCTGCTCAAGGGTGCAGTCAGGCTTTGCGACGGTCTGGGCAAAGGGATAGAGGTTGACTACAACAAGGTCAATCGGCTTGATGCCGTGCTCTTCCATGACCTTGTCATCGATGCCGCGGCGTCCGAGGATTCCGCCATGAACCTTGGGGTGAAGGGTCTTGACGCGTCCTGACATCATCTCGGGGAAGCCTGTGTAGTCGCTTACCTCAGTGACCTTTACCCCGTTCTCGGCAAGCAGCCTTGCGGTGCCGCCGGTGGAAAGGATCTCAACGCCGCGATCAGCAAGCTTCCTGGCAAAATCTACGATGCCGGTCTTATCGGAAACACTGATAAGCGCACGGCGGATAGGACGGTTTTCCATTGAATGAACCCTCGGTGCATAAGAAAAAAACTTGGGCAGATTTTACCACTTTGATCACATTTCTGCCCGGAAACAGAGACGAAAAAAGCCCCCGGGCCAAAGGCGCGGGAGCCTTGCGTAAAACGCACTACTTTATCTGGCGTTAATCGTTTGACGAACCGTAAAGCTTGACGAGAAGGCTTACGATCTCTACGTACATCCAGATGACGGTGGCAAGAAGCCCCATGCCATAGAACCACTCCATCTTCTTGTCAGCCATGCCCTCAGCTCTGAGAACATTGTCAAAGTCCAAGATGAGGAAGAGCGAGGAGACAATAACCGCGAAGATGCTGACGCCGATGCTCAGTATGGAATGATCGCCCATGGTCAGGTAGTTGTTCCCGGTTATGAGATTTAAAATGAACACTCCGAAATAGGTAATCATCAGGCCGATTCCGCTTATAAAGAGGAATGACTTAAGCCTCTCGGTAGCCTGGATGAACCCTGTCGCGAAGGCGAAGAACATCGCAGCGCAGTCACACAGCGTTGCGACAAGCGCGATCATAACTACGCCAGGAAACCGCGTCTCTGCATAGGCACTGAAGAGACCAAGCATCATGCCCTCGCCGACGGCGTAAACAGGCGACAGATACTGGGCAAGTCTCGGAACGAAGACTGCTACCCAATAACTGACCGCTGCCGCGAGCATTCCCAGCAGTGCCAGCCCATAGGGAAGGTGCATTGCCACCGAGCCGAATGCCGAGAAAATGCACAGTCCGGTAAGGATGCCGAACCTTCCGGCGGTCCCCCTGACCGACAGGGTGCCGGACGCTCCGGTGAGACCTGCTTCTCTGCTGATTTTGGCAATCCTGTCAGAATTCAGCATGGGATTAGAACTTTTCATCAACTGCATGGCAAACTCCACTGTTAAGGCGGCACTTGGCCGGATATATTGATTCTGAGGGGTAAGCCCCTTTACTCCTATTATATAGTCATTGGCTGACAGATAATCAAGAAGAAAAGGTAAAATTCAGGCATTTTAGCCGGCAGCATGCACTTCTGCCGGCCTTTCATCAGTTGCGGGACTTCGGCAGGTAGCTGGCGGGGTTCTGCGACTTGCCGCGGTAGCGGATCTCGAAATGGAGCACAACGCTGTCAGAGTCGGTAGAGCCCATGCCGGCGATGAGCTGCCCCGCCTTCACCTTCTGCTGCTCCCTCACCTTGATTGAGTCATTGTGGGCATAGGCGGAGAGGTAGTCATCGCTGTGCTTGATGATGATGAGGTTGCCGTAGCCGCGAAGCGCGTTGCCCGCATAGACCACGGTTCCTGCCGCGGCAGCCTTTACAGGAGCGCCGCGCTTTCCGGAAATGTCGATTCCCTTGTTGCCGTTCTCTGCAACCGAGAAGCCCCTTACGACCTTGCCGGTGGCAGGCCAGTGCCAGGATATGCCGCTTCGGCTTGCGACAGGCGCAGGCGTGTCATCGGCAGTCCTCACAGGCTTTGAGCTCCCGGCGCTGCTGCCTTTGCCCGAGGAAGAGCCTGATCCGGTCCTGCCGGGCTTCGCCGAAGGCCAGCCGGATGACTTTCCTTCAGAGACGATGATGTTCTGTCCGGCGTTAAGCTTGGTCTGCACGGAGAAGCCGTTGAGCGCGGCAAGCCTCCCGACAGTGGTGTGGTAAAGGAATGCGGTTGAGTAGAGCGTCTCGCCGCTCTTCACCACATGGACGCGGCAGCCGCCACAGTCATCCGAGATGTTGAGAATCTGCCCCTTCTCGATGGCGTAGGGAGGCTTTATGCCGTTCTTCTTCGCGAGGTAGTGGTAGTCGAAGCGGTAGCCGATCTTCTGCGAGACCGAATAGAGCGTGTCGCCCTTCTGCACACGGTACTGGTTCTTCCCGAGGCGCCCTGAAGACTGTGACCTGCTGCGGCTCCCGGTGCTTCGGTCCTCGACCTGGTAGGAGTTCGCGGAGCTGCAGCCCGAAAGTGAGGAGACGGCAGGAATGGAAAGCAGGAATGCCGCAGCAAGGGTAAGGTACTTAAGCCCTCCGCCCAGAAGTTCACGAGCCGTAGTTCCAGTCATACCGTTCTCCGTTCTGTTTCAGGCGCTTCCGCGGCTCTCTGCCGCTCAGCGATCTGACTCTATTATAAGATACTGCCCGATTTTGAGTCCCGAATCCATGGGCATGCCGTTCTTTGCGGCAACCTCAGCGGGAGATTTCCCATAGGTGCGCGAGACTGAGTAGAGCGTGTCGCCCTGTCTCACAATGTGCACTGAGCAGTGCCCGCAGGTGTTTGAAACGTCAAGGACCTGCCCCGAGCTGAGGCTGTAGGGAGCGCTGATGCCGTTCTTCTTCGCGAGGTAGTGCCAGTCAAAGAGGAAGCCGCTCGCGGCCGCGATCGAATAGAGCGTGTCTCCGGGCTGCACAGTGTACGATCCGCCGGATGGAGATGCTGTGCGTGCCGGAGCGCTCTTCTGAACCGGGGCCTGTGGAGGCTCCGCAGCAGGCGCCTCCGCGGCAGGAGCGGGAACGCTCTTATACGCAGGTACAGCCTTGGGCCAGGCGGCGCCTTTATGCTTGGGTGCTGTCACGGGCGCCGCAGCCAGCGTCTGAGTCTGAACAGGCTCCGAGGCGAGATCTCCCTCGCTGTACATGGCCACCTCGCCAGAGGAAACTGCAGGAGCAGAGACAGCAGCCTGCGCCGTTTTCGGCTCCGCGGGCTTCTTTCCGCCCGGACGCACGCGCCTTGAGTGCCAGTACTCGGGAGTTCCGGTCCTGACGCCGGCGCCTGCGGAGCAGCCGGTGAGTACAGGAGCCGCGAGCGGAAGAATCAGCGCAAATGACGCGGCGGCCCCGGCAAGAGCCGGAGCTGCGAGAACAGCCTTCAGTGAAAATCTCATAGCGTTACCCGGCAAAGCTCTTGTAGGCAATCAGCGCGGCGAGCAGCACAACGCAGATCCAGCCAAGGAGATCAACGTTCTTCCTGATCTTCTGCTCCATCTTCTCACCGCCTATCTTAAGAAGCCCCGCGACCAGGTAGAACCTGCCGCCGCGGCCGAAGATAGAGACGAGCACGAAGACCGGGAAGGAGAGCTGCTCAGTTACAGACATGGGGTTGATCCCTGCCTGCATGGCCATCATGCCGACCGAGACGGTCGCAACCTTGTAGGGGATAGGTGAGAATGCCGCAACCAGGATGAAGGCGATGCCCCAGGAGCTGAACCACTCCTTGATGACGACGACATACTTCATGTACCCGAGATCAGTGAAGAGGTCCTGCAGCCAGGCCTGCCAGAGGTAATAACCGAACCAGTAGCCGATCATTGCGCCGAGGACAGAGGCCGCCAGGGTAAGGAGCGCGTAGTGGAACGACTTTCTGGGGTTGGAGAGGCACATCGGGATCATGATCGCATCAGGCGGAATGGGCCAGAAAATCGACTCAAAGAAACTGTCAATGACCAGCACCAGCGATGCGTATTTCTTCTTTGCGAGCCTGATGCACCAGTCATAGATTGGGGCAAATATCTTCATGAACTGCTTTCCTGAACAAAAACTGCCGGAGCTACTCCGGGCTTCCTGAAATGAGGGGCACGAAGCGCACTTCCCTTACCGTCCTCTCGGTAAAGTCGCTCCCGGCGCCGATATGATCGTAAACCTTGAGGTACTGCTTTCCGTCCGGAGCGGCGAGCGGAGTTACGAGCCTGCCGTCAGGCCCAAGCTGCGCGAGGAGCGCGTCCGGGCGCGCGGAGGCGCAGGCGGTCACGATAATCGCGTCGAACGGGGCCTCGTCCGGCCAGCCGAGCGTGCCGTCAGAGTATTTGGTCTTGATGTTGTAGATCTCGAGGCGGTTGAAGCGGAAGATGGCCTCCGACTGCAGGGCCTGAATGCGCTCGACAGTGCAGACCTCGTCGCAGAGCCTTGAGAGCACGGCGGCCTGGAAGCCTGATCCGGTGCCGATCTCAAGGACCTTCTTCGGGTTCCTCTCGATAAGGAGCGACGTCATCTGCGCAACGGTGAGCGGGTGGGAGATAGTCTGCCCGTGGCCGATGGGGAGCGCGGAGCTGTTCCAGGCGCCGAAGCCTTTCGGCGCGAAGATATCGCGGGGCAGGTCCATCGCGCTGATGACGCGCTCGTCCCTGAAGCCGGCCCTTCTCAGCTCATTGGCCCAGGGGGCCTCCACCCGATCAGACATTTTCCCCTCCGCTTGCAATGAGGACGACCGCCTCGCAGGCAATGCCCTCGCCCCTTCCGGTAAAGCCCAGATGCTCAGTGGTCGTGGCCTTCACGCTGACCTGGCCGCGGCCAATCCCGAGATCCTCCGCGATATTCCTGACCATCTGCGGCTCATGGACAGCCATCTTCGGAGCCTGGGCAATAATCGTGATGTCGCAGTTCGAGACAGTCCAGCCGTGCTCACGGAGGAGTCCTGCGGCGCGGCGGAGCAGGATCCTGCTGTCAATGCCGAGGAACTCATCGGAACTGTCCGGGAAAAGCTTGCCGATATCGCCGAGCGCGGCGGCGCCGAGCATGGCGTCAGTGAGCGCATGGAGGAGGACGTCGCCGTCAGAGTGCGCGATGAGCCCCTTCTCATAGGGGATCTTCACCCCTCCGATGGTAACCGGCCCGTTTCCGCCGAAAGCATGAACGTCAAACCCGTGCCCGATTCTCAGCATGTTCTCTCCTGAAATTCAAAACTGCCCTGGAAGTCAGCTTCGGAGGCCGCTGCCTCACGATGCCTGCCGCCTGAAAAACTCCTCTGCCGCGGCGAGATCGCCGGGCTCCGTAATCTTGATGTTCCCGGGATCCGAGCTCACAAGGCGCGGACGGTATCCGGCAAGCTCCATCGCCGATGCCTCGTCAGTCACGGGAAGCCCCTTCTCCGCGGCGCTCCCGAGCGCCTTTATAAGAAGCGAGGTCCTGAAGAGCTGCGGGGTAAGCGCGTGCCAGAGGAGCTCCCTGGGCTCGGTCCTCACCGAGCGTGCCGTGCCGTCCCCATCGGTGGAGGCGAGCTTTATGGTGTCCTTTACCGTCTGGAAGGCGAGGATGCCTCCGTCATCATCGCAGGCAAGGGATACGAGCCTCTCAATATCTGAGGGACGGACCATGGGCCTTGCCGCGTCATGCACAAGAGTGAACTCGGTTTCCGAGGCACGGAGCCCGGCGAGCACCGAGTCGCTTCTCTCGGCGCCGCCTGTAACCCTCACAACCTTCGGACTCCGGGATATATCGAGCTTGTCAAAGAGCTCATCGTCCGCGGCCAGCGCGATGATTACCCTCCCCGCAAAGGGAAGGGAGAGGAATACGTCAGCGGTTCTCGCGAGGATCCCGCGGCCGGCGACCTTAAGGTACTGCTTGGGAACTGCGGCTCCCATCCTTCTGCCGATGCCGGCCGCCGGTATGACGACATCAATCTTCTCAGTAGCCACTTCTGTCTATCACCCTTATGAACGACTCGCCTTCCCGTACATAGCCGAGCTCGGTCCTCGCGGACTCCTCGATGCCGTCAATGCCGCCGTTGAGATCCTCGATGTCCTTCTCCAGGAGGCTGTTGCGGTCCCTGAGGGACTTGATGTTCTTCTGCAGCTCGTTCAGCTCAACCTTCCTGTCGATATAGTCGCCCCAGGCGTTCTTGCCCTGATAGGCCCAGTTAAGGCTTATGAGAAGGACTATCAGCATAACGGCTGTAAAGTACCGCATCACCACTCCGTCCGGCCACAGTGCAATCCGGAGGAGGCCTCTGAGGCCGGACTCTGTCCTCCGGAAACGATCACAGCAGGGCGCGGCCCACAAGGGTGCGCTCCGCCGCATATACAAACCGGTTTGGGATTTTAAACGAAAAGGCCGTTTTTTTCAGGGAAAGGAACAGGGCTGCTGCCGGGAGAGAGGCATAATCCCAATGAATCAGGCGTCAGCGTCAGTCAAAGCTCACTTTCTCATACTCCCGTCCCGGGGAGATTTCACTCCAGCGATCAGATGTCATGATCTGATAGGTCATGTCATAGCTGACGCCGTTCTTCACCACCTCGCCCTTACGCTCCTCAAGGAGCTCGCAGCCTACCGCCTCGTGTATGGCAATGGCGCCCCGGTTGAGGCTGAAGGTGTTGGTTATGACCGCCTTTTTGTGAAGCTTAAGGAACACGTAGTCATACATGCTCATCTCGAGGGATACTGCCGCCTTGAACGAGCGGAGGCTGTGCTCGCCGATGTAGTAGCCCCAGCCTGTTACTCCGTCAGGCCTCGTGAGCCCTGTAAGATCGATGACGCCGGCAGGCCTATCCTTAATCAGGATCATGCGGTAGAGCAAATCGGGATCCGACTCCACTCTCCTGAGCCACTCACGCTGCCCCTCAAGGGTAAGAACCGGATCGGTGTTCATGAAGCGCGTGATGTCCGGCCTCATGCGCCAGTCCATTATGAGCTCAAGATCTGAGTCATTTATCCTGCGGAGCTTTATCATGCTTTCCTCCGAAATGAGGCTCAGGACCTGCGGGTCTTCTTCACGACTGCGGAGACGATGTCAGACGCTGACTCTATTGACATCATCTCATTGAAGTCAAACGATATCCCGAACCTGGCCGAGACCTCCCGCAGAATAGAGAGATGCCCCATCGAGTCCCACTTTTCAAAATCTCCTGCCGAGCTCTCCAGAGTTACGGAATTCTCCGGCACCGAGCATACCTCGGCGATGATTTCGATTACCTCTTTCTCAATATCAGTCATGATCATTCCCGTCAGTTTCAAGACTCTGTCCGATGCTGAGTCCAAGCTCCTCAGCCTCATGCGGAAAACCGGACTTTCTCATCTCGTCCGCCGTCACGATGCCGCGCGCGGCGATGACTCCCGCGTCATGCCAGCGGAGCCTGTGCACGAGCGCATGGTAGTTTGCGATGGATCCTGCAGCCGACTCCTCCTCCCTGTCCCCGGATACCACAAGGAACGCCGAGGTTCTCGCCCGGTGCATGTCCTTCCGGCAGGCATAGAACCTTCCGATGACACAGCGCAGCTGCGCGGTAACGTCATAATAATAGATGGGAGAGGCGAAGACCACAGCCTCGGAGTCAAGAAGGTGGGGCACCAGCCCGTCCATGTCATCCCTGATGATGCAGCGGTCCCCTTCGGTGTGGCAGTACTCGCAGACGCTGCACGGAGCGACTTTCTTAAGGCCCGCGTCAAAGCGGAACACCTCGTGCCCTGCGGCAAGCGCCCCCTTCTCAAACGCCCCCGCGAGAATGGACGACGCGCCGCCCTCCCGCGGGCTTCCGGTTATCAGCAGAATTTTCATACGGAAACTGCCAGCTGCCTCCTCCAAAGCATTGCAGAAAAAATCCGCCGCTCTGGCGGATCGGCCAATGATATAACAATACCGACCTCAGATCGAAAAGGCCGGGACTTGCCCGGCCTCATGAGACGTGCCTGCGGCTTTAGCCGAGGAGCGAGAGCGCAATCTGGGTTGAGCTGTTCGCCTGGGAAAGTACCG
>ONIT01000094.1 GCA_900317945.1 uncultured Pseudomonadota bacterium | reverse complement strand
AAGAAATTGAACAGAGATAGGGGGTAGAATTGGTATGCAGAAGGTTGTTAGGTGAAAGAGGTCTGAACTGCTTGTAACCTAACTACCGGGGAGGTTGTGGTTCTGCTGCGCTGATCTTTCCGCTGAGCAGCAGGTTGACCATTACTGCGCGGAAGATGTATTTGTTTTCGGCTGACGAGGAGATGATCTCGCGCCCTTTCTCAAGCAGCTCACCGCGGGTGTGAATGAAGTTTCTCTTCCGCATATGCTCCTGTCCCGCCGCATCCTTGCCTGTTCCCGGATTATATATTGCCTGCCCGTGCCGGGGCTGCGTGGTTCTGAACTATTTCCAAAATGGAAATAGTTGGCCCTTGCAGAGGTCATGCGTTTTTCTCTGGGCTTTACATCAGCAGCTGGAATATGAACTATTTCCAAAATGGAAATAACTGGCCGTTTCCAGAGCCGGAAACCTGTCTCTCGCGGATCTTGGCTGACACTGAGTTTGAACTATTTCCAAAATGGAAATAGTTGCCCATTAAAGATGTTGAGTAATGCCATTGAAATGTTTTTAGCAATGTCATTTTTTAACAAGCCAGTAGCCTCTGGTTCCGTTTATACGTTCCAATACTCCCTGATTTTTCAATCTGGAAATAATACGTTCAACGGTACGGGAGGTAACTCCCAGTTTCTCGGATATTTTCTTTGCACTGACTTTTTGATCTTTCAGAATCAATGCAATGATCGCGTTTTCGATCTTGTCATCTCTAATGTAACTTCCTTCGTTGTTTCCTGCACTGTTTATGACACTGCTTTCTGCTTTATTTCCGACACGATTTCCGACATTATTTCCGACAGATTTCAGTACTTCCTGATCAAAGGGTATTGTGACGTTAATATGGTCGTCAGTAATATCAAAGGCCTTTTTGCCGTATTTGCGCACTATTAACGGTATTCCATGGCCTGTATGCTCCGAGATATGCATGTTGTTGAAAATCCGCATTAATGCATCATTCCTCGGGCAGCTGATGCCCTTGAAGAAATCTTCTTTTGTCTGACCGGCAGGCAGCCCTCCATGAGAAAAAATCTCCAGCCTGTCTTTAAATATGCAGAACAGCGGCTGCGATTTGGTCCAGTCATTATGAACAAACGCGTTTACTATGGCTTCTGTGACGGCAGACATGTCAAAAAGATACCGATCCCTGCGCGGCCTGACGGTTGTATCAGATTTACAGATATTTTCTGACATGAACCTGTTTCTGATTTTTTCATAAGTAAAAAGAAGACAGCCTCCGCCATAGTCATTTCTTTGTGAAATGGAAGTTTTGTCTTTCCCCTGGAACTTAACAACAATGACAGGAACCATATTGCTGTCGGACATAAGCTCAGCCAGTTTATTGTAATGACCGTCAGTTGTATGAAGTTTCAGGTTATCTTCAAACGATTCGTCTTCTATATGGTATCCATTCTCATAATAATAATTTTTCAGTGTATTGAATGACAGAATTCCGGTATTACCTACCGAACTTATCATCAGATCAGTGTTGGCAAGGTTCTGAACGTATCTCCTTTGAATCTCGTCGGCACTCATGCTTTTGCAGGTTGCTCCTATTCTAAGGAAGCATCCTGCCGGAGAATATCCGTGTTTCTTTATGCAGTATAACGGGCGAAGCCCTTTCTTCACTGTTATTCTGATTAGGGGCTTCTCTTTATCGTAAGTGAATGCAGGTTCTATCAGTCCAACCGGGGACGGCTCTATACTGTCAGTAATCACGTCAGAAATCTGCCTGAATGATTTATCCACATTGTTAACACCTTTTACAATGCCTTTGTCAGTTACTCCAATGTAGATAGTCCCGCCAAAAGAATTCAGGAAAGCTACCATTTCCTTGGCCAGGGTTTCATTCACAGATTCTTTCAGTTCAACTATTTCTGATTCATAGTAAATCATGATTTTTCATCTCAGGACTGTAAAGTATTTCCGACATTTTTATCATGATTTTACAGGCAATGTCGGAAATCATCAAATCTGTTGCACTGTTTTTATGAGGTACTGTATAGAAGCCTGCCACTTTACAGGCAAGCTGTCTCCAGAGCAAATGTGTTCGCTTCTGCAATGCTGAGATGGAGAATTTGGAAGCAGGCCCTTGGTATCACGCAGCATGATCAGGAATTTTGATGATTATTTCCGACATTTTTAATATTATTTCCGACACTATTTCCGACATATTTCACCGCGCTGAAATAAGCTGGCATGCAGATATATAGTCAGAAATTCCAGAGAAATCAGATAGCTAGCTTGATCTGACGTCAGATTATCCACGGTATAATATCCGACATTATTTCCGACACGATTACCGACAACCTCCGTGCTGAGTCAGTACCGGCACGGTGAGAGTTTTGAACTATTTCCAAAATGGAAATAGTTGGCCGGAGAGGGGCTAATCCTCTGCCGTCCGGGATCTCTATGTCCTGACATGACTCCGCAGACTCAGTGAAATCAGGGCGGGAGTACGGCTGATGCCGGACTTCATTAGGGGAGTCTACGGCCTTCCTGACTCAGGTCTCCAGAATTCTCCGGTAGATATCCCTGTCAAGATCCTTGAACACGTTGAAAATCACCCTGCGTACGGAGGTGCCTTCGTGCGCGTCAAGGTATTCCTCAACGGTATTCACCGCAATTTCCGCAGCCCTTTCGTTGGGGAAATGGAACTCTCCTGTCGAGATGCAGCAGAACGCGATGCTCCTGAGGCCGTTCTCACCGGCGCATTCGAGGCATGACCTGTAGCACGAGGCAAGCAGCTCCTCATCATCCTCTGTGAGCGGACCGCATATGATCGGGCCTACGGTGTGTATGACATGCTTCGCGGGGAGGCAGAAGCCCGGCGTAATCTTTGCCTGCTCTGCGGGCTCCTCATGGCCCTGCCTCCGCATGATCTCGGCGCATGCCTCCCGGAGCTCCATGCCGGCGGCTGAGTGTATCGCGTTGTCGATGCACCCGTGGCAGGGGAAAAAGCAGCCGAGCAGCTCTGAGTTGGCGGCATTCACTATGGCATCGGCGTCAAGCCTCGTGATGTCGCCCTGGAAGAGGCAGAGCCGGCTGTCCTTTACTGAGGCGGGCAGTGCATCGGCGTGCACGATGCCTTTCTCCTCACGCTCCTCCGAGAGGAACAGGTCCTGTAGGCGGAGGAGCTTTGGCGGAACAGGCTTCGGCGGCCTGACGTTCATCAGGCTTCTCATGAGCCTCCGCTGTCCTCCCTCATCCTTCGGGAACGATTCTGCATCATCCCGGTACTCCGGCTGGTCATCAAGGAGCAGCCTGTTGATTTGAAGGAGCTTTCCGAGCCTGTCCATAGTTCACCTCCGATATGATGCGCCTGGTCATCCTGCAGATGGCACGGATACGCCACATGGCCTTATTAGGAGAGCAGGATGCAGTCAACATCATGATATGTTCTGTCATGATGTGCGTCAAAGCGGATCACTTCCTCGGTCTCAGTAGAGCTCCGGCTCAGGGCTCCCTGAGGTCACCCGTGGATCCTGCAGCGGCCCTGATTTTCTCAATTACAAGATTCCGCAGCCATTTGGGCGGCGTGCGGCGGCCGGCGTTCCAGTCCTCGACGGTGCGGTACGGGGCGCCCAGGAGATCCGCGAGCCTCCTGACGGTCATACCTGCCTTCTCGAGCTCATATGAGATGGGATTGTTCACCCGCTTCATGACTTCATCATAGGCCACTGTATCAGCCTCAATAAGGCGGACAAAGCCGCCCTCCGGGGCCCTGATGCTCCCAACCGGTGTCGGCTTCCTGAATTCCCTGTGCCGGCACTCCGCGTCGTAGCAGGCGAGGTTCAGGAAGTCCTCCGCCATCATGACTGCATCTTCAGGCGAGTCTCCGCAGGTTGCGCCCTCCCAGTCAGGGAAAGTGACGCTGTACCCGCCGCTATCCGGTGTGAAAACGGCAGGGTATGAGTATTTTGCCATCAGTGCTCTCCAATAAGGCTGGTCATAAAAGGTATCCGGCTCACAGGACGAATCTTCCTCACCTGTAGAAAATCATCAGCACGGCTTTTGCCCTTGTCTCCGTCCTGTTACGGTAGGTGTGCGGCACCGCGGCCTCGAAGCAAAGGCCGTCATCAGGATCAAGGGTGTAGGAGTCGCCGTTGACGCCGATCTCGAGCTCCCCCTCGGTCACGATGATGTACTCGGAGCTCTCCGAGGAGTGCCCGATGGAGTCATGCTCCGCTCCCGGATCGACCACAATCTCATAGAGCTCGAATGGCCTTGCGGGCTCCTTCCCGTAATAGGTGAATATGTGGTACCCGTCATCGCACATGTCCTGGAGATCCTTCTTCTTTATGTGGATGGCATTGGTCTCCGGCATCTCGAGGAGGCTCGAGTACGGCAGCCCCAGCGCGCCGGTGATTTTCCAGATGGTGTTGATGGTCGGGTTCGCGGTGCCCTTCTCAAGCTGCGAGAGCACGACCTTGCTCACACCGGCCATCTCGGCAAGCTGCCCCATGCTGAGCTTGCGCTCCTCCCTGATCCTTTTGAGGTTAATCGCAATGATCGCGCTGATCTCCATCTGACCCACCTTGTTATTTTTAATTTACATATTGATCGTTTTATTAAACCGTGCCATAATCACCGTTTACTTAAATTTACGATATGTAACTTATATCGTCAAGAGGTGATTTCGATGATTAAGGAAGCGTTCAGGGCGGCTTTTCCCCATACCGTGCCGGTCTTTGCCGGCCTCTGGTTCCTGGGCCTCGCCTACGGCATCTACATGAACGCGTCAGGGTTCAGCTTCGTTTATCCCCTGCTGATGGCCATGTTCATCTACGGCGGCTCGCTGGAGTTCGTCGCCGTAACCATGCTGCTCTCGTCATTCGCGCCGGCGCAGGCGTTCCTCATGGCGCTTGTCATACAGGCAAGGCACCTGTTCTACGGGCTCTCCATGCTTGACCGCTTCCGCGGCATGGGCTGGAAGAAGTTCTGCCTCATATTCGGGATGTGCGACGAGACCTTCTCCATCAACTACTCCGCGAGGATCCCGGAGGGCGTTGACCGCGGCTGGTTCATGTTCGCCGTAACCTTCCTCAACTACATATACTGGGTCTCGGGAGCCGCTTTGGGCGGGATCCTGGGAGGCCTCGTCCATTTTGACACCGACGGCCTCAGTTTCGTGATGACCGCGATGTTCATCGTCATCTTCATGGACCAGTGGATGAAGGACAGGAAGCACTGGACGGCGCTTATCGGCCTTGTCTGCACTATCCTCTGCCGGGTGGTCTTCACGGCGGAGAGCTTCATGATCCCCTCGATGATCTGCATCCTGCTCTGCCTCACCTTCCTCAGGAAGCCCATCGAGAGGGAAGGAGGCCTGTCATGACCATCACTCAGCAGATTGTAACCATAGCGCTTCTCGCGCTCGGCACCATGATCACGCGCTTCCTGCCGTTCCTGGTGTTCTCCGGTAAGCGCCCCACACCTGCCTATGTGCAGTACCTCGGGCATGCGCTCCCCTCCGCGGTTTTCGCCATGCTGGTCGTCTACTGCATGAAGAACGTCTCTCTCGTGAGCGGCACTCACGGAGTGCCGGAGCTCATCGCGACGCTCGTTACCGTGGGGCTCCACCTCTGGAAGAGGCAGATGCTCATCTCCATAGCTGGCGGCACTGTCTGCTACATGCTCCTGAGGCACCTGGTGTTCTGACGCGAAGCCTGCGGCCCTCCGGCAGAAGATGCGTGAGTCGCCTTTTCCGGAGAGAAGAGGCCTGCCCTGACTGCTGCGAAACCGGCCCCATAACCGTACTTTTTTGCAAAAAATCAGATTAGTACGGTTATGAGGCCGGTTTCGCTGTTTTCCTGCGAACGAGGGGCGCAGGCTTCCCGCATCATGGTGTCCGGCCGGCACGCTCATTCTGCATCTTACAGAGCCCCCTGTCTGACTGGGCTGGCCTGTCTCCGGCATCGAATACTTCATATGAATCCTGATGCAAATTATCAATGCTATTGATAATTTCGGAAAATCTTTCCTAAATTATCAATAGCAGTGATAATTTCGGAACCACTTTCATAAATTATCAATAGTATTGACAATTTTCCCGTAAATTTCCATAATTCTCATTACAAATGGAAAATAAGGAACTCAAATTGATCATCCGGGAAAAATATATTGCAGAGGTCAGGGGCTTTTATAAGAGCGATCTGATAAAGATAATCACCGGCGTCAGGAGATGCGGCAAGTCGGTGATTCTTGAGCAGATAATGGATGAAATCAGAAGCGTATCCGGCAATATTGTCTACCTTGATTTTGATGACCGGGCCGTAACGTCCTCCATAGAAACCTGGCAGGATATCGTAAGGTATGTGCAGGAGAAGAGGACTGACGGCCTGTGCTATGTTTTCCTTGATGAGGTTCAGGAAATAGAGGGCTGGCCGGCAGCATGCAGGTCGCTCCGGAGAGAGAACTGCTCGGTTTTTATTACCGGATCCAATTCAAAGCTTCTCTCCCGGGAATTTACCAGTGAGCTTTCCGGAAGATATGTGTCCTTCAGGGTCAGGCCGTTTGTGTACAGGGAGCTTCTTGAGTACGGGAGAGAGCTCGGGAGGGATGTGTCTGTCACGGATTACCTGATCTGGGGAGGTTTTCCCAAGCGGCTCGAATTTGGTTCAGTCAGTGAGCAGCGACGGTATCTCAATGATCTGGACAATACCATTGTCAGCAATGACATCATCGGGCGTTACGGAATCAGAAAAGCCGAAGAGTTCAAAAAGGCAGCCAGTTATGTCCTGATCTCAAATGCGCGGATCTGTTCCGCCAAATCTGTTTCGGATTACCTGAACTCCAATGGAATCAGATGCAGGACCAGTACTGTGCAGAAATGGATCGGGTATCTCCGGGAGGCTTATGTCATTGATGAGGTTGTCAGGTATTCCAGAAAGGCCAAAACTGAACTCAGCAAGAGCAGGAAGCTTTACGACTGCGATGTGGCGCTGAATTCCATCAGATGCCATGACGGCCGCTATGACCTGACACATAACCTTGAGAACGTTGTCTGCAATGAGCTGATCTACATGGGATACACCGTTTCCGTCTACGACAATAACGGGCGTGAGATCGATTTCCTTGCAGAGAAAGACGGCAAACGTTACTTCGTGCAGGCTGCCTACAGCGTTGCCGAGGAAAAGGCATACCAGAGGGAGTTCTCGGCTTTTGGGAATATAAGCCAGACAGACAGCAGGATCATCATAACCAACGACGATATCGATTACTCCACGAGCGCCGTCAGGCATATCAGGCTGAAGGATTTTCTGCTGATGAATGATCTGGCTGAATGAGCCCGAGGGTCCGGGAAAAGCAGAGCCTTTTCCCTTATGGCTTTCTGATGCAGGAGCCGCGGCTGTCTGCTTTTTCTGCCCGGAAGTACAGCAGTTTCCGGCACATTTCTCCAGGCAGGCCGGCATCCCGGCGCGGAGCCTCACATGCGTGCCGGCGCTTTCGAGTGCTCTCGTAGCCGCGGCTAAAGCCCGCCGATGATCTTGATGAGGATAAGCGTCAGGACCGCTATGAGCACCGGCCTTGCTATCCTTGCTCCCTTTGACATCGCAAGCCCTGTTCCGATGTAGTTGCCGGCAATGCTGCAGGCGGCACCCGCAAGCCCCAGCGCAATGACGGCCTGGCCGTGGATGAGGAACACCGCAAGCGCCGCGATGTTGGTTGTGAGGTTTATCGCCTTCGCAAGGCCGTTCGCCTTTATGATCGGCATTTTCGCGAAGACCGTGAAGGCAATGATGAGGAACGATCCTGTCCCGGGGCCGTAGAGCCCGTCATAGGATCCGACAATGAGCGCAGTCAGGATGACGATGGTGTATGTCTTCGCTGAATGGATGTGATTCCCGGAGTCCGGGTTGTCCCTGAAGAGCCGTTTGTTCAGCACCAGGAACGCTGCGGCCGGGAGCACGAACAGCAGTATTTTCTCGATGAGGGCCTCGGGCATGATGAGGGAGAGGCTCGATCCGAGCGCGGATCCCGCGCCTCCCGCGATTACCGCGGGCAGGGCGAGCCTCAGGTCGATAAGCCCGTTCCGGAAGAGCCTTGCCGCGGCGACTGCTGTCCCGAAGGTCGACGAGAGCTTGTTGGTCGCAAGGCTCGCGTGCATCGGCATGCCGGTGAGCATGAAGGCAGGGAGCGAGATGAGCCCGCCGCCTCCTGCGATCGAGTCAACGAGCCCCGAGAGGAAGAGGAGCGGGCAGACGATGAGGAATGATACGAGCGTGGGCTCAAAGAGGGAATCCATGGGACGCAGTTCCGGAATTGCGGTGAACGGGGCGCTATTTTACCTGCTCTTTTGGATGTTTCAATTCCTGTCCGGCATTCAAGCGGCTCCGCTGCCCCGCAGCATGCATAATAAGGAGCAGCGATCTGTGTGAAACTTTCTGCCTGATGTGAGGTGTCCGCTTTTTTGGGTTAGCTAATTTTAGGTGTCCGAATTAAGGGTAACCCAATTTCTGTCGTGTCCACTCCGCTGGGTATATTTTAATGGGCTGTTCCGGAAGTCCTGATATCTGCTGAAAACCTGCGCTAACCGTACTAATTTGATTTTTTTGCAAAAAAGTACGGTTATGAGACCAATTTGGATACGTTGCCGGAGGAGCCGTGCATAAGGATCAGCGTCTTACAGGAAAATGCAGTTTGGTCTGGCTGCCGCGGAAGCCAGACATGTGCTGAAAACCGGTTTATAACCGTACTAATTTGCATTTTTTGCAGATTAGTACGGTTATAAGGCTATTTTGGAAGTGATGATTGCGCAGTGCAGGCATCAGGCTCAGTGTTACACAGCGAAAAATCTGTTTTATCGATCATGTTACGAAAGCCCTGACATATGCCTAAAACCGGTTTATAACCGTACTAATTTGCATTTTTTGCAGATTAGTACGGTTATGAGACAAAAATTGAAGCTTGTCAGTAAGCAATATTCATATACTTAAGACCGTTAAATTTTATATATAATTCTCTGCAACTAATTCGAAGCTTGATATAAGATGCTCCTTGAGTAAAATGGTTTCATAACCGTACTAAATTTATTTTTTTTAAGATTAGTACGGTTATGAGCCATTTTTCTGTTATAATTTTAAAAAATCAATGGATATTTTTAATACATGGTTAAACAGAAATTATATAAGAGAGAAATGTATTTGAAGAAGATTAGGGGATTTTATGATGAAACTGAAATCATAAAAGTTCTGATCGGAGTAAGACGATGCGGTAAGTCCTCCATAATGCGTATGATTGCAGACGAACTTATTGAGAGGGGAGTTGATAGAAAAAATATCATTTTTATCTCTCTCGATTTGCGTCCGCACAAGAAAATCCGTACGACTGATGCTCTTGAAAATGTCATAGACCTAAAGTCAGAACAGTGTGACAGGGACAGTATCAAATATCTGTTCATTGATGAAATTCAGAACGTGGTTGGCTTTGAAGAGACCATAAATGCTTTGCGTGAAGAAGGATTCTCCATTTTTATTACTGGCAGCAATGGCTATCTCCTGTCAGGGGAACTCGCAACAAAACTTACCGGACGTTATATAGAATTCGAAATCTCTACACTTTCGTTCAGCGAATATCTTGGAATGAAGGCATTTTTGGGCAAGGAAATATCAGTTCATCTGGAGAATGAATTCGTAAGCTATATCCGCGAAGGCGGATTTCCTTATGCAGTCAGATTTGATTCCTATGAAGATAAACATTCTTATACAGAAAGTGTCATTGATGAAATCTATGAAAAAGATATACGTAGAAATAAAAAGATTCGTCACAAGCAGCTGTTTAACAAACTGATGGTATATATCATCAACAACTTTGGTGCTACTACCTCTATAAGCAGACTTTGCAGAGCTCTGTCAGACATTAGTGACGGGCCAGTTCGTAAAGAGACTCTGTACAATTATCTTTCGATTTTGGAAAATGCACGGATCATCAGCAGATGCAACCGGTTTGACATGAAAAGCCGGAAGTCACTGAATGGAGAGGAAAAATATTACCTTACAGATCTCGCTTTCTATTACTCGAAAAACACAGATAACAATATCAATTATGGTCCTGCGCTGGAAAATATTGTTTACAACTACGCAAGAAGCCTGGGGTACTCAGTAAGCATCGGCAGGATAGGCAAGCTTGAGGTTGATTTCATTCTGCGGGATGCCAATAGAAATTACTGTTATGTTCAGGTAGCAAAAACTATTTACAACGAAAGGTTCAATGCGGACGGCAATAATATTACAGAGAATCGGGAATACGCCTCTCTGGAGTCGATTCGTGACGGCTATCCGAAATACCTGCTCACAATGGATTTGCTCCTGCAGGAACGAAGCGGAGTAAAGCATTTGAATATTATTCAAATGATGAAAGATGAGGTTAGGTTTTAGGAATACCCTCGCGATTTCATAAAAATTGTGAATGTTTGGTAAGATTTCAGTTTTACAGTTATGTACTAGAAATGACGCTTCAGATTTTCCTGAAACATCTTCAAGTGCCATCGCTGTAAGAAGTCGTCCGAGGACGAGCTGA
>ONIT01000031.1 GCA_900317945.1 uncultured Pseudomonadota bacterium | reverse complement strand
CAGGTGGGATTAGCCTATTCAAGCTGGAAACGCCGTATGCGGATCCGCACGTACGGTGTTGTGAGAGGTGTGATGCTAAAACATCCGCCTACTCGATTCTGCCTATCGCGGCTGTTTTCCAATCACATCAAGAATATTGCCGTCCTTCACGGAAATCTCCTTCCGCTGTGAAATTCTCTTCGTTCTCATATATCATATAGGCAGTATTTCCGGAGGAGCTGGCAGCATTCTGCCTTTCCGGATGAATTGTTCAGCCAGGTACAGTTTTTCAGCTGCCGCACCGCGGCGGCAGATCAAATTCCGTTATGGAGGATTGAAAAGTGACAGAAGAGAACAAGGTTGTTGATCCTGCTAAAGAGGTAGCTCCGTTCGATCCGTGCAACCGTCCGAAGCCCCGTGTTACCACGGTATGCTGCCCTGAGGAGAAGGGCATGTTCGGCTTCGTATGGCGTATCGTCAAGTATTTCTTCTGATTAAGCTGCTGCCGGCCAAGTGCCGGATGCAAAGCCTAAAGCGCGCCGGAGGGCTTCACTGTCCTTTTCCGGCTCGCTGCCGTTTTCCCTCCCGTCAGATATCTCCTCCGCCATTCCCAGGAGCCTCTCCTTAAGGTTTCCCCGATTCCAGCTCTCACATTCGTATTTCCGATCTGATCTCAGCTCGTCCGCGGCAATGAAGAGCGCGAGATCCTCTCTTATTCCTCCCTGTATGAACTTCTCCCTGAACGATAGCGTGTAGTCAGAGGTGCTTTTCATGTCGGCGCGCAGCACGCCGTCAAGTATCCTCCTCCCAGCATCTCCTGAGGGCTTCCCCATAAGCGCCATTACGAGCTCCGCCATGCCAGCTCCCCTCTCGGCGAGCGCGTCGCGGATGTAAATGGGAATCCTTATTCCGGCGACGGACGGCAGGATTCTGTCGTGATTGCCGTGCCTGTTCCTCACCCAGTAGAGAAAATACGGCCTGTACCCGATGCGCCTTGAGAACTCCATCGGCGTCTCGGTGAAGGATTTTCTTCTGATTCTGCCGGTGGCGTCGGTGAGCACATTGTCAGAGAGGGGCTTTCCGATATCATGGGTAAGCGCCATAAGGGCTCCGGCAAAGAGCATCGGCTCACTGAGACTCTCCCTCTGGTCAGAGAGAAAAATTGCGACGCACTCCAGCGAGTGCCGGAGAAGCCCTCCCGCCTCAAAATGATGGAAGGAACCTGAGGCGGGGAGAAGATGAAACCAGGATGCGGCCCATCCTATCCTCTCCTTCATAAGCTCCCTGAAGACAGGCGGTGTGAGCTCAATGATCTCCTTCCCGAGAGGCGCGAGCCAGGCAAGGAGCGCCTCCTCCGAGACAGGCGGGTACCCGCGGAACTGCTCCGGGTAGCGCGGCAGATCAGACACTCTCGGTCCTCAGCTGCGCCGAGGCGGAAAGCCCGGCCGCGATTAGGAGGGCAGCCGAGGAGAGGATGAGCTCAGAGGGCGTCTCCGCATGCGGCCTCACCAGAAGCGCTGAGAGCAGGGCAAAGGACATCGCGAGCGTGATCCCGGCGATGAACCTGGCGCCGGGGCGCGGCGGGATGAACGAGGTTCTCCTCGCGGTAGATATGGCAAGCCCAGCGATGAATGACGCTCCGAAGAGAGTGATGAGGTGGAGCGCGCTTTTCCTGAGGATGAGCAGCCTCAGGACGGCAAGCGACAAGGCCGCGCGGTATTTCCCGGAGACGAAGCTTCCTCCGGCGCTGCCGTGTCTCCTTTCTTTCTCTTTTCCTTTCTGTGAGGCGCCGCTCTCTTTCTCCTTCCTGAACTCCAGGGATGATGATTCCCTGAGAGACTCCCCTGACGTCCCATTATCAAGCGAGCGCATGATGCTTCCTGCCGCCTCCGGGATTTCCGGGGCAAAGTGCCCGGCTTCAAGGAGCCGGAGCTCCTCTCTGGTAGCTCTCCGGTACTCCGCCTCGTCAGATGCGGCTGCGATGGAGAATGACGCTGCGGCTGCCGTTGCGGCAGCGAGTATAAGCGGAAGGTTTTTCATTCTGATGCCTCCTTTCCTCCTCTCCCGGACGCGTTATTCCTCCTGGCGCTTTTCGGGCTCCTATCCTCCGGTGCGCTGTCTCCCGTGAGGAGCGGGAAGCGCCCCTTGACGAGCTTCCCTCCCGAGATCCTCGCGTAGTACTCGAAGTTCGGGAGCGAGCCGAGCGCAGCCGGGGGAACGGCCGGCTCCCTGGTCTCCTGTATTCCGGTGCTCTCGGAGCCGGACATGGTGAGCGGGCTCTCAGAGCTGGTCTGCGAGCTCTCAGACTCTGAGGGAACCAGGACTGACACCTCAGGGAGCGTGTCGGTGAAGAACTTCTGCGTCTCGGCGTCAGTTACCCTGAGGCTTATGATGTTGTTGAGGTTCCCGAGGACCTGGCCGGCCTTGGCCGCGGATCCGAGGCGGGCCTCCAGATCATGCACGGTCTGCGTGGCGGCAAAGCATCTGATGCCGGCGCCGCGTCCCTTGTTGAGGAGCTGTATGAACGGCTCGTTGATCACCTCGGCCGTCTCGTCAACAAAAAGGCTCAGCGTCCGGGGCTTCTTCTCTGAGTAGTTGTAGATCTCACCGGCGATGGCGGTGAGGTCAGCGAGGAGGAGCGAGCCGAAGCAGGCGGAGGCCATGGAGTCGGTGAGCGAGTCAAGCCCGAAGTAGAGCACCCGGCCGGCGCGCGCGGCAGAGGAGAGGCTGAGGATTTCCCGGTCATCACTGAGGTCTGAGTAGTCCGGGCTTATAAGGCTCCCGAGCTCGCCTGCGGTGAGTATGGTGAGCACCGGGCGGAGCGAGGCGGTCATCTTCTCGAAATGCACCGGATCGCGGGTGAGCACCGAGTAGAGGTTGAGCGCCTCCTCATAGCCCCTCATGCCCCTGAACGCAGGGCTCTTCTTCAGGACGGAGAAAACGACTGATATGTCGTTCGTTTTCCTTGGCTGCTTCTGCCCTGGCTGCATTGAGGTGCCGTTAAGGGGAACATTCGCGTCAAGTGAGAGCCTTTCGGCGAGAGCGAGAAAGAGCCTCACGCGGTCGTCCTCTGAGACGATGAGGTCCCGCACCCGCTTCAGCGTCGGGCGCTCGCCTGAGGCCAGCAGCGCCTCTATGACCAGATCAAGGGCCTCCTCGCAGTAATTTTTGAATGCAGGGTTGTTGCCAGCCGGAATGAGCGAGGCGATTCTTGAGGCAAGCTCGGTGCTCCGGCTGAAGTCCTCGAGCGGGTTGATCCGGAACGACTCGCGGGGGAAGCCCGGATGGAAGAAGGCAAAGCGCTCCGGGCTTCCGAGGAGCAGAGTAACCTCGCGCGCATGGTCGCGAAGCTCCCGGTCGCCCTTCGGATCGATGATGATGACCGTGTCGCCGGAGACAATGGCCTGCGTGATGAGGAGCTCAAAGAGCCTGGTCTTGCCCGCACCGGTCGTTCCGAGGATCAGCGTATGCCCTGAGGTATGCGAGAAAGGCAGGAAGACGTTTTTCTCGCGCGTCTCGACGCCGTGGAGATAGGGCGCGCCGAAGCTGTTCCTGATCCGCTGCCCGAGCCCGGAGCGCTCGATGGTCATGATCCTCTCGGTGTGGGCCGCCTTCCACTCAAAGCCGGTCCCGAGCCAGAGCTGTCCGGGATTTGAGCGCATGAGGCCGATGAGCTCCCTGATTTTTATGAAGGCGAGTTTCCGTCCCTTGATGGCGCGGCGCTCCGCGGCCCTTTTCCAGGCTATGGGGAAAAGGGCGAACGATGAGGCTGCCGCCGCGGCTGACATGATCTCCCCTGCGGCATCAGGCACAAGGCCTGCCCCCAGCGAGAATGACGTCTCGGCAAACACTGCGGCAGCGTCAAGCCAGAGGACTGCCGGCAGGTTGAATGACCAGATGTTCCTAAGATGCCTCATTTCCTTTCTCCTCCTGTTCCTCTTTTTCCGGCTGCTCTTCCGCTCCTCTGCCTTTTTCCGCTACCTCAGGGAAGTCAGCGTCAATCGGCTCATCATGCTCAGTGCCCTGCGGGAACCTGGTGAGCTCTAGCATCCTGAGCCTCACGCCGTGATCGCGGAGCACTGCCGGAACGGCGTAGATGACGGCCCCTGCGCCATTTTTTCTCACAAGGCCTTTCTCAAGGAGCCTCCGTGCAAGCTCGTCCTCATCCTTTCCGCACCAGCCGGCGGGGAGTGTGCCGCTGCGGCTCATGGCTGACGCGGCATCGAAGAGCCCGGCGAACACCAGGAACGCAGCGGGCTCTCTGTCATACTTCCGCCTCAGGACCCAGAGCCTTGATCCGTTGCGGTTCACTCCGCGGCTTCCGGCAAATTCCCCGATGAGCGCCTCAAACTTCATTGAGTCAGGTATGGTGCCGGTCTGATCTCCTGTGGCGGCTCCGAGTACGGTGTCCCTGAGCACTGAGTAGCGGGATGCCTCCCTGACAGCCTTCCTGATGATGGTCTCCGCTCCGTCCTGAGGCTCATTCCGCAGTGTGATCCCAGGTATTGCCGAGGGAAGCGAGAAGCCGCATCTGCTGAGGTAGCCCTCCGCCGCCGGCGTGAGGACAAAGCTCATGAGCCCCTCCGCAGCCTCGGTGCCTTCCCCTTCCCTGACTGAGGGGAAGGAGGCCCGGTATTCCGTGAGCGCGTTCTTCCTGCACCATTCGTGGAGAGGGAGGGCGAACGGGTTCCACCGCAGGGTCCCGTCAGGGCTTTCTGCGGAGATCTTCGTCGAGACCGTGATAAGCGCCTCAGCAAGCGAGGCGATCATGCCAGCGGCGGTGAACCTTCTCTGCTCCTCGGCTCTCTCCCCGGGATCCGGCGTCTGGCTGAAGACATAGCCGCGGAGGATCCTCGCGGTAAGGAAGGCGCACTCGAGCGCTGAGCGGAAGAGCCCGCCGGGCCCTGTGTGGTGGAGCGACCCGCTCGCGGGGAGGAGTCCCGTGCACGAGGCGGCCCGCTCAAGCACCGGGATGATGATGTCCCGGAAGGTCCCGTCGCTGAAGCCGGCCTCGGACTTGATTTTCAAAAGGAGCCCCCGCTGGGATCTGAGAATGTCCCTGGGATCAGCGTCAGGTATAAGGCCCTTCGCCTCCCCTCCGCGGCTCCAGGGCGGCGGAGCATCATCATCAGTTTCTTCCGGCACCGGCGGCACCATGGCAGGATTGAGATCACGCCGCATTATCGAAAGCTGCCCCGTCTCCCCTGTGAGTAGGATGAAGGGATCAAACTTCTTGAGAATAGTGAGTTTCATCGCGAGTCTCCTTGGAGTTTTCCCGCGATCATGCCGGTAGGCTTATGTCCGCTTTCCCCGCAAAAGCTCCTTTTTCTGGCGTTTTTCCGGTGCTGAATTAGAATAGGAGGTGAAAAGGAGGAATAAACATGTCAATAAGCACGCAAAGCGCTGCGCTGATCCTGACAATTCCGTTCATCGGGACGACACTGGGATCGGCCTGCGTATTTCTGATGAGAGGCGCTCTCAGCAGGCGCCTCGAGCATTTTCTGCTGGGGTTTGCCTCTGGCGTCATGACGGCCGCCGCGGTCTGGTCGCTGCTTCTCCCGTCGATCGATCAGTCGGCGTCAGAGGGGATGGGAAAGCTTGCCGCCATACCTGCCGGCATAGGAGTTGCCGCCGGGATGCTGGCGCTTCTGGGGCTCGACAACCTCATACCGCACCTTCACCTCAACTCTGACAATCCGGAGGGCGTGCACTCGGAGCTCGGGAGGAAGACGATGCTCTGCCTGGCGGTTACCATCCACAACATCCCGGAGGGCATGGCTCCCGGCATCCTCATAGCGGGGCTCATGAGCGGCAGTGAGGGCATGACGATAGGTGCAGCCCTGACACTCGCAGTCGGTCTTGCCATTCAGAATTTTCCTGAGGGAGCAGTCATCTCCATGCCGCTTGCGGGAGGCGGCACCGGAAAGTTCCGGGCATTCGTCATGGGGACGCTCTCAGGCGCGGTTGAGCCTATTGCCGGGATCCTTACCATCTTCTTTGCCTCATCCTTTATCTCGATGATGCCTTTCTTCCTCTCCTTTGCGGCAGGGGCAATGCTCTATGTGGTTGTCGAGGAGCTCATCCCTGAGGCAAGCGGCAATGACGGCTCGGACTTCGGTACGACCGGCTTCGGCGTCGGCTTCATCCTGATGATGATTCTGGACAAGGTGTTCGGCTGATACGAAAAGAGGCCCCGGAGGGCCTCATCTGTGATGGTACCCCTCCTCTTCCGGAGGGGCTCAGCGCAGTGCTCTATATCTTGACAGCGACTGAGACGGAGAAGATGCCGTTCACATCGCAGAGCTGGTCGGTCTTCTCAAAGCCTGACATGGTTACGAGCGCGTCAAGCTCAGCCTGGCTTCTGTTGCGGACATTGAACTCGTTGGAGTCGAAGATGGCCGCGAACTTGCCGGGGTTGGGCGTCCAGGGATGGTTGGTGTAGACGAGGTATCCGCCTGAATCCATGCAGTTTGCGATGGAGCGGAGCGCAATGAGGATATCGTCATTCCTCGGGTTGGTCTCGAAGATCCATCCGGCGAGCACGACAGTGAACTTGTTGTCGAAATGGTAGGATGACGGCTCAAACGGGTTGCTCTGCTTGAACTCAGCGTGGAACATCTGGTTCCTCCTCCTGATG
Source organism: uncultured Pseudomonadota bacterium (assembly GCA_900317945.1). Taxonomy (GTDB): domain Bacteria; phylum Pseudomonadota; class Gammaproteobacteria; order Enterobacterales; family Succinivibrionaceae; genus UBA2810. Next base: position 17,248 of record ONIT01000031.1, on the reverse strand, counting down.
GCGTTCACTCCGGCCTGCACGTTGAGCGCGTTCGGATCGCGGAGCGTCAGGGAGTCGTAACGCTTGAGTCGGGAGATGGTGTCAAGCGTGTGCCTGCCGTTTCCTGCCGCGATGTCCAGGAGGTTGATAGGGCGCTCCTGGTCGATGAGGTTCTTGGCGAGAGTCTCGACGATGCTGTAGAAGTCGTTCTTGTTCTTGCGCCAGGCGGAGATGACGTCGTTCCGGAGGAACTTCCTGTCGAGCCACATGCCGACCGGGTTGACGGTTCTTATCTTGTTGTCAGTGATGTACTGCTCGGTCTCGTCATTCAGAATGCCGTTTTTAAGAACCAGGCTGATTGCCGGTGAGAGCTTGGGCCCGGCCTTGTGCATCAGGTTCTTCTTGATGTTGAACCACTTCGTGTCGTACTTCTTGATGTCGGCCTTGAGCTGCCTGTACTGGTCCGCGCTGGTGCTCCAGCGGTCCATTCTCACGTAGTCAGGCTCGAAGGGAGGGAGCACATAGAGGTGATCGATGAACTCTCCGATCCTTATCGCGATGGTGCTTCTTTGCATGGAGAAGAGCGGCTCAAGGAGGTTGGCGCCGAAGGAGTGGTACTCCTTCCTCACGGAGCCGAGGTTCGAGTAGAACGTCCTGACATTGTTGATGTCGATGTATTTGTCGCCGTATCCGGCGATGACCATGGTAGGTGCGAATATTGAGCCGGAATCTTTCACGAGCCTCTGCACGCAGGTCTGGTAGTCGGAGATGAACATGGTGGTTACAGTCCTCTCCGCGGTGTTTCCCTGCGCGAAGATGGGCTTGAGCCTCTCGTCATCCGTCAGGTACTCGACCGGGCAGGTTGACTTGACGCCGTTCTTAGTGAGGAATCCGGGGAGCTTCAGCGCGTTGGCCGGCCAGCCGCCGGTGCCGAGCGCCGGGGATACGAGCACGAGTCCCCTGATCCTCGGGGCGAAGTCGTGGACCCAGGTTGCCGCGAGCACGGCGCCGGTGCCTTCGCCTATCACGACGAAGCAGGACATGTCTATTGACTCACGTACAGAGATGATGCGGACGAACATGTTGAGGTCGGCAACAGAGGCGGTCAGCGTGTTCTTGTCGAGGTTGGCCTTGGGCTCATCCTCTTTTTTCTCCTTGTCGTCCTTGTCCTTGTCGGACTTCCACTTCTTCTTCTCCTTCTCCTCCATGGTGATTTTTCCGCTCTGGCGGATGCTTATGGCGTAGACGGAGGAGCTGCTCAGGTTCATGGCGGAGAGATCCGGCAGGACCCTGTTGTAGGCCTCAGCTGTTGAGTAGAGCCCGTGGATGAATACGACTGCGGTCTTCCTGCCGTCCTTCCTCTCGGTGATCTGTCTCCAGTGGATATACGGGATCTTGGTCTGATCGATAGACGTGAAAACACCTGTTTCAAACCCCTGCGCACTGCTGGCGGCTGCCGGGCTGCTCATAGGCATGTTTTATCCCCCATTCAGTTATTGTTTTTATCCTGTTGCGCGCTTTTTCTGCGCGTGCAATAAGCAATCCTGAAATTTTATTCCAAAGATTTTCCGAGGTATCGGACGCATGACTTAAATTGTGAGGGGCGCTGTATTTTTTTTTGCGCTTTACGCAATTTTTTTGCGGAATACGAAAAAAGGCGGCTTGCAGGCCGCCTTCCGGGGAAGAAAAAATTGTCCGCCGGTATCAGTTCGGGAGTTTCTGCAGGGCAGCGATTCTCTTCTCGATGGTCGGGTGGGTCGACATGAGCTCCATGAAGGAGAAGGCGTCATTGATGCAGAGGCAGCCGGTGCCGTCCTCGTGCTTCTCAGGTTCCGGGCCTGAGCGGAGCGCCTGCAGGGCGGCGATCATGGCGTCCTTGCCGTAAACTTCAGCCGAGCCTGCGTCAGCGCGGTACTCTCTCCACCTTGAGAACCACCTGACAACGATGGTGCCGAGGAGGCCGAAGACTATCTGGAGGACGGGTTGCATGACATAGTAGCCGGCGAGCGAGCCAGCTCCGCGGTTCCTGTCATTCATGCCGGAGAGAGCCCTTGAGACTATGACCGAGAGCCAGAGCACGAAGGCATTGATGATGCCCTGGATGATTCCCATGGTGACCATGTCGCCGTTCGCAACATGCGAGAGCTCGTGCCCGAGCACCGCCTTAAGCTCGTCGCGGCTCATGCGGGAGAGTATTGCGGAGGAGACGGCGACGAGGGCGTCGTCCCTGTTCCAGCCGGTCGCGAAGGCGTTGACCTCGCTGCTCTGCCAGATGCCGACCTCGGGCATTTTCACGCCCTTTTTCCCAGCGATGTACTTCACGGTATCGACGAGCCATCTCTCATCATCGTTGCGGGGGACTGATATGGTCCTTACGCCGTAGCTCTTCTTCACCATCGGCTTGGACAGGAAGACGCTTATGGCTGATCCGATCATGCCGTAGGCGAAGAACATGAGCAGCATGCTGCTGCTTTCTCCGATGTCAATCCCGAAGAGCCTCAGGACAACGGGAATTATAATGTAGCAGAGAAACGTGCATAGCGCGTTTACCAGAAAGAAAAGCGCGGCGCGCTTGATGTACTGAAACAGCATTTGTTTGATGTCCCCGTTATTGTATGTATGCCCTGCGCGGAGGGCGGTTTTGGGTGTCTTTGCGGCAGTGAGATTTTAAACGTTTTGACGGAACATGTGCACTGACAGTCATTCCGATGAGAATCTTCCCCGAACTGCCGGAGAACAGGCTGTTTTGTGAGCTTGGTCAACTGACCGTCCGTCGATATGGGTTAATATTTGCCCGTGTTTGGCCGAATCCTGGCAAAAACATAAAAAATCTGCAGAGAAATGACCCGCTATGCCATGTCTTGGCAACATTAATATTTGCCTGAAGCTGGCCTGTCATTTATCATTTCTGCATGAAAGGGCCGGATGCCTCATGATGAAGCGCACCGGGAAGATTAATATATTTTAGGAAAACATAATGAAAAAATTATTATGCCTTGCATTCGCTGCCGTAATCAGCCTCAGTGGATGCTCCCTGCTGAACTACGAGACTGGTACTGCAATCACAGACAATCAGCTCCAGACAATGCAAGTAAACAAGACAAACAAAACTGATATTCTTGCTACCTTTGGCACTCCATCCAGAATAATGACTTCTGGAAAGGATCAGCTGCTGTGCTACGATCATCAGATCATCAAATCGTTTGGAAAGAATGTCAACGAGAGCGTTACTTTCGTTATTAACAGTAAAGAAGTTCTGACAAAGATTATCAAAGGAAATGGTCAGAGTTCAAATCCTCTGGTTGATGCAGCCAACAAGCAGTAAAAGTCCGGTCTGCTGATTTTCTGACATGGTTAATGACTGTTTTACCGCGCATGTGCCTCCGGTAAAACAGTTTTTTGTGCCTGAAAGGACTGTTATCGGGCTGTCGTCATGGCATTAATCTGTCAGTTCCTGATAAGCCGGCTCTGGCTGAATTATCTGCGATGTGGTCAGTAACGGCACCCATGATGTCTGTGATGATCACGCCTCCCCGGGCAGTCATGGCTGCGGCAGGGAATCTCCGAGGCTCCGCTTCCATTGTCATAGCGGCGCTGCGCCGGGCAGGCCGCGTCATCGGTGCTCCAGGTTCTCCTGCCGCGGCTCTTCCCGTCGCTGTCGTATTCATATGAAGGAGTGCATCCGTCACGCGTGCCGTCGCGGCTGAAGCCCTGGCTGTCGAAGTGCCTCTCGTAGTAGTCAATCGCCGCGTCGGAGTCGATGTCGATGATCTCGCGCGCCTCCGCCGACTGGGAGGCAGCCATGAGGAGAAGGGCGGCAGGGAGCAGGCAGGATGCAAAGGCTCCCGAAAAGTTCCATTTTCCCATAAGCCTCTCCTCCCCGGTGTGTCAGCGTGATTCCTGGTAAATGAGGTTGTCGACGATGAAGTCCTTGACGAGCGACCTCTTGGCGTAGTCATTCACAGCAGCGGCGGTCTTGTCAGACATCTTCTTGAAAAGCTCGTCCCTCTTGTTCTCGAAGTCCTCGGCAGTCGACTCATTGAGAATCGATATGAGCGTGTCGCGGATTACCGGATCGTACTTCTTCACCGCGTCAACGTCTGCGGTGTCGGCGACGACAATCGAGGCGCGGATCCTGACATGACCGATATGCCTTGGGGACGCGGTGTAGTTGGTTACAATCTCCGGCGCGAGCGGGTAGTAGCTGACAACGGGGAGCCCCAGCTTCGCCGCGTCTGCGGCAGCCTTGTCCTCGGCGGCCTTCTCCGCTGCCTGTGCGGATGCTGCCATGAGCGCGATGAGCGCAGCGGCCGCAAGTCCCGCGAATAGCTTCTTTCCCATGTCTGCTCCTTGTTTTTCCCTGATGAACTGATCTCTGCCATGCAGACTGGCCGCATAGTGAAAGCGGCCTCGGCCTGCCGTAATTCTGACTGGTCTTTGTCCCGGCAGAGAGAGCCTTTATGACAGATTCAAAAAAAGTGCCATGAATTATAGATTATCAGTTTTGCCATTTCCTTTATGCACGTGATGTCAGGTTTCTGAAAAATCGGGCGTCAGCCGCTGCCGGCGGTCAGACACACTGAACGGTGGTTTTGCGGACCCGACCGGTTATTTTATTGAATTTGATAAAACTATCAGGAAAAGAGCATCGATGCGGTAGTTGAAATGAATGATGGCAGATGGGGAGCGTTTGACATCAGGCTTGGGGCGAATGAAATCGATGACGCAGCCGGAAGCCTAATTTCCCTCCGGAAAAGCATAGCTAAGGATGCGAATGGCCGGCTGCCTGAATTCCTCTGCGTGATCTGCGGCCTCAGCGAGGCGGCATATGTGCGTCCTGACGGTGTCTTCGTAATTCCAATCACATCGCTCAGGCCTTAAAATAGGGCCTTACCGGCAGAATATGAGGAAACCCCAGAAGAAGGAGGCAGAGATGAAGCTTGCAATGGCGCAGATGAGCATGTCAGAGAGCATGGATGAGAACCTCAGGAAGGCCCTATCCTTTGCCGATGAGGCAGCTGGGAGCGATCTCCTCTTTTTCCCGGAGGTGCAACTCTCGCCGTTCTTCGCACAGTACGAAGGCAGGGATGCCTCGGAATACCTCCTTAATCCTGATGACAGCCGGATCCGCGCCATAGCGGACAAATGCCGTGAGCACGGCATGTACATCTCTCCCAACGTCTATCTCAGGGAAAACGGCAGGCCCTATGACGCGAGCCTCTTCCTTGACCGCAGCGGGAACGTGCAGGGCATATCAAAGATGGTCCACATCTTCAGCGCGCCGGAGTTCTTTGAGCGAGACTACTACACGCCCTCGGATGACGGATTCAGAGTCTATGAGACAGACTTCGGGAAAGTCGGCATTGTCATCTGCTTTGACCGCCACCTCCCGGAGAGCATCAGGACCTGCGCCGCGCTCGGGGCGGACCTCGTCATTGTGCCGACTGCCAACACGAAGGCTGAGCCGCTTGAGATGTTTGAGCAGGAAGTGCGCGTGCAGGCCTATCAGAACATGACCTTCATCGCCATGTGCAACCGTATCGGGAAAGAGGGCAGCATGGACTTTGCCGGGGAGTCGCTTGTCATCGATCCTGCGGGCAGGGTAATCGTGAAGGCTGATGACAGGGAAAGGCTTGTCACTTGCGAGATCGATTTGGAAGACGCCCGGAGGGAAAAGGAGAGAAGGCCGTTCCTTTCTCTAAGAAGGCCGGAGATGTACCATTAGGCTCAGCAGGGATGCATCCCACCGGGGCCCTGCATTACTTTGAATCATCAGGCAGAATGAGGTTCTGTTGCTGATGATGCATATGGATGTTTTCAGAAATTGTGCACTTATACGGATATCATACATTTCAGGTGTCTAGGGAGGCTGGTCATGAACAAAACAGAATCAGACGCATATGAGACCATTTCAGATGACAAAATGACAGCTTTGTTTCAGCGTGCCATCGAAGTTGAGGATGAACGGGCCTGGGCCCTGGGGTACTCGGTCCAGCGGATGGATGAAAACAATAAGCCATATTTGCTGTACCATGACGGCAGCAGAAAGTACTATGACCGATCAAAAGATAAATTTTATGTAGTATATCCGGACGGAAGGAAAGAGTACGTCGATGAATAGAAGGACCAAACCTTGTGTTCTGGTATTTGCCGGCCCTAATGGAAGCGGAAAAAGCACGGTTACCAGGTGGGCGGAAATCGCAGGAGAGTACATAAATGCAGATGACATCAAAAGAATTGATGATATATCTGATCTGGATGCTGCGAGGAAAGCAGAAAGCCTGAGGGAACTGTGTGTTTCCAGAAAGCAGGATTTCACGTTTGAAACTGTTCTTTCAACCGCCAGGAACATTGAGTTACTGAAAAAAGCAAAGGAGTCCGGCTATTTCGTCAAAGCAGTTTTTGTATTGACAGCAGATCCAGACATAAATGTTTTAAGGGTAAAGAACCGTGTTGAAAAGGGAGGGCACGATGTACCGCGAGACAAGATCCTGAGCAGATATGGGCGGTCCTTAAAATTGCTGCCTGCGCTGATTGAGCTCTCAGATATTTGCCACGTGTATGACAATACGGAAAACAACAGAAGTTTTTTCAGGATTTTCAAGAAGAAAGACAATCAATACTATTTTTGGGAAAACAGCTTCTGGCACAAGGAAAATATAAGCAGCCTGACAGGCATCCCTCAGGAAAAATTACATGAAACCCCTGTCTCAGAGCATGAAAGGCAAATAGCCGGCATCATTGAAAACAGCGGTATGACACTGTGATGAGCCATCTCTCCATGAGGGCCTTTAACCAGGGAAGAGAGCCACATGACATGTGAATATGGATTCTGAGCAGTGATTTAAGGCGTGAACTTTTGGGGAAATGAATTTATTTACGGGTTGACTGCTGCTATGCCGTGTGCTGTCTGCTTTCAGCCATGACATTGACTCTTCAGATACGGCACGCCAGGCATGCTGCGGCTTCAAATCCGGAGTTAAGGCGGGAACTTTTGCAGAAAATGCAATTGTTCCCGCCTTAAACTTATTTTATACAGCCAGAACAAGGGGTTAGATGAGACGCAGCGGAAGTCCTGGCAGTCTCAGCCTTCACTGCTCTCATTCATAGGCTCAACGGCATCAGCGCTCTTCCCGAGCTTTTCCTTGAGCCTCTCCACAAAAAGCCCCGCAATCGGCGTGAACACCTGGAATTTCCTCCAGACCACATAGAGGCTGTTGGTAAGGCGCGGACGCAGCGGTATGAACTTCAGGCCGCTCTCCCCGCTTACGTCGACTATTCCGTCGAAGGTCAGCTGGCAGCCGAGTCCCTCCCTCACGAAGACCGAGCCGTTGTAGGCAAGGTTTGTTGAGCCGATGTACCTGAACTTCTCAGCCTTCTCGCCGCACCATCTCGGAATGTCCTTCCTGATGGCGCGCTCAGCGCAGATGAGATCAACTCCGATAAGGTCATCAGGCGTGATGAACTCCTTTGCGGCAAGCGGGCTGTCGCGCCTCACGATAAGCCCCCAGCTGTCAAAGCCCGGAATCTCGAGGTAGCTGTAGTGGGCAAGATTGGGCGGCTCCACTATTACCGCGAGGTCAATAAGCCCGCGGTCAAGCATATCAACTGTGTCATCGGCACTGCCGCTTGATATGCGGAAGACAAAACCAGGGTAAGACTCCCTGAAATCACGGATGATTCCGGCGATAACGCTGACGAGCCTTGACTCGGCGCAGCCTATATACACGGTGCCTCCGGTGATCTCCGGGAGATTCCTGAACTCCTCGAGCGTCTTGTCGACGAGGGAGAGAATGTCCTCGGCCCGCTTCCGGAGGAGCATTCCCTCGTCGGTGAGGCGCACCGAGTGGCTGCTCCGGACAAAAAGCTTCCGTCCGAGCTCGGTCTCGAGCTCCCGGATCTGCTTCGAGAGCGCCGGCTGAGTGACATGCACTTTGTCAGCAGCCCGGGAGATGCTCTGCTCCCTTGCTGCCTCAAGAAAATACCTCAGCGTCCTGATTTCCATCTGCTTCACCTGTTTGTCATCTGACCGGTGCTATAACATTTTCTGATAACTGATTATAGATATTAATCATTGGCTATTTCTCAGGCAATCAGTACAATTTCAGAAAGCGATCGGGATGACAGTTTCCGATGCCTTACAGGTGTCACGGGAGAAGAAGAATGAGAATTTCCATGAAGAAGACTGCCGCCATGTCGGCAGCGGCGCTCTGCTTTGCCTTTGCCGGAACAGCCTCCGGAGCCGCCGGTACGGATGCCTCATCCACGGAGACTCCGGCAGCTGCCATGGCTCAGCTCAAGCTTGAGAGCGCCTGGGACAAGACCTTCAAAAAGAGTGACAAGGTTGAGCACAGCAAGGTAATGTTCCGCACCCGCTACGGCTTTACCCTGGCCGCGGACATGTATATCCCGAAGAACGCCGGGGGGAAGCTTCCCGCCATTGCGGTCTCCGGGCCGTTCGGCGCCGTCAAGGAACAGTCAGCAGGGCTTTACGCGCAGACCCTTGCCGAGCAGGGTTTCATCACCATTGCGTTTGATCCGTCTTACACCGGCGAGAGCAGCGGAGAGCCGCGTTTCACGGCATCTCCTGACATCAACACCGAGGACTTCATGGCGGCTGTCGATTTCCTCTCGAACAATGAGCGCGTTGATCCTGAGCGTATAGGCATACTCGGCATCTGCGGCTGGGGCGGTATGGCCCTCAACGCGGCAGCTCTTGATCCGAGAATCAAGGCGACAGTCACCTCGACCATGTACAACATGAGCCGCGTCAGCGCGAACGGCTATTTTGACCTTGAGAACAGCGCGGCTGACCGGATGAAGAAGAAAAAGGCGCTTGCCGCCGAGAGAACTGCCGAATACGCCCGGGGAACATATGCGAGAGCCGGCGGAGTCATGGATCCGCTTCCTGCTGACGCGCCGCAGTTTGTCAGGGACTATTACGACTATTACAAGACTCCGCGCGGATACCATAAGAGATCCCTCAATTCCAACATGGGCTGGAATAAGACAGGAACGATGTCGTTCATCAACCAGCCGATTGACGTCTATGTGAGCGAGATTGAGACGCCGGTCCTCATGATCCACGGCGACAAGGCTCACTCCCTCTATTTCAGCAGGACGGAGTTCTCAAAGCTCACCGGCACCAACAAGGAGCTCTATATCGTGAAGGGCGCGAACCATACCGACCTCTACGACAGGACGGACAAGATCCCGTTCGCGAAGATTGCTGAGTTCTACAGGCAGAGCCTGAAGTAGCCAGGACTCAAGGGCAGGATCCAGCATAGCGCGGTCCGTTCCGACATTCTCACTGCGCCTGGAGGGGACGCCCATGCCGGAGGCAAATGACAGACAGGCAGTGCTCGAGTCCTGCGTCAGGGATCTTGGGCTGGATGAGCGAGATACAGTAAGCTGCCTCTCGCTCATTAGGAACCAGGATTCCGACGGGCTGCAGAGGTTCCTCTCTGGAAAGAGGAAGGAGAGCCTTGAGCGGGCGCACCTGATGGAGCGTGAGCTTGAGCGCATCGACGCGCTTCTTCGCAGGATCTGAAAGATATAAGAGGAGGGGGCCTCTCCGGCACTGAAGCCGGAGGGGCTTTTTTCATGCCCAGGGCAACCCTGCTGCAGAGCTCCGACACTCTATGATATCTCCTCCATGATTCTGCCTGGGGTACAATCTCAGTCCGGACGGAGAAATGTCTCCGTCTGAGGGAAAGAGGTTTCGGAGAGCGCTCATGGATTTTGATGACTACATCATGGGAAGGCGCACGGAAGGCGCCCGCCGCCTCGATGATGACTTTGCCGGGGCAGTGCTCTCACTGGTATCCGAGATCCCTCCGGGAAAGGTACTCACCTACGGCGACATCGCGAGGCTCATCGGGGCTCCGAGGAACGCGCGCCTTGTCGGGAAGGTCATGTCGCGGGCGCAGTTTTTCGGCAGCTTTCCCTGCCACCGGGTGGTGAATTCCGCGGGAAGGACGGCAGCGTCCTTTCCGGAGCAGGCAGAGCGCCTTCTCCGTGAGGGCGTTCCCTTCAGGAAAAACGGAACGGTGGATCTCGCGAAATGCCGCTGGAAAGAGGCTTTTTCTTAAGCATGGTTTTGGATCTGTGAGGTTTGGAATGGCAGCATACGGGAACATTGACGGGTTCATAAAGGAAATCATGGCGGACAGCGAGAACGCGGCCTTCACCGCCGAGGGGCAGGTGCCGCTTTTCGCGGCTCCTGAGAAGGCGAGGATCCTCGTTGTCGGGCAGGCGCCCGGGAGGCTCGCCATGGAGTCGCGCCTCTTCTGGAACGATCCGAGCGGCGACCGTCTCCGCGAATGGATGGGCGTTGACCGTGAGTTCTTCTATGACTCCGGCTTCCTTGCCGTGCTCCCGATGGACTTCTATTTTCCCGGGAAGGGTAAGAGCGGCGATCTGCCGCCCCGGAAGGGCTTTGCTGAGAAGTGGCATCCCAGAATCCTCAGGAACTGCCCTGACATCCGCCTAACCATACTTATCGGGCAGTACTCCATGAAATACTACCTTGGCGACCGGATTAAGAAAACACTCACTGAGACTGTTAAGTCCAGGCACGAGTATTTCCCGGACTTCTTCCCGCTGGTGCACCCGTCGCCGCGCAACCGGCTTTGGCTGAGCCGCAACCCCTGGTTCGAGGCTGAGGCAGTTCCTGAGCTCAGGGCCGCAGTCAAGAAGGCGCTTGCCTGAGGAGTTCTGATGAGAGAGCAGGAAAGGTCTGATATACCTAGCAGCATTGAAGTTTACGGCGCGCGCGTGCACAACCTCAGGAATATCGATGTGAATGTGCCGCTCCATAAGATTGTGGGCATCACCGGGCTTTCAGGCTCCGGGAAGTCGTCCCTGGCGCTCGGCGTCCTCTACGCCGAGGGCTCGAGGCGCTACCTGGAGTCGCTCTCCGCCTATACGAGGCGGCGCATGACCGGAGCGCCGGCCGCGGACGTCGACGAGATCCTGCATGTCCCGGCAGCCCTTGCCTTAAGGCAGAGGCCCGGCGTTCCCGGGATAAGGAGCACCTTCGGCACCGGCACCGAGCTCCTCAACAGCCTCCGGCTGATGTTCTCGCGCCTTGCCTCTCACCGCTGTCCGAACGGGCATTACGTGCCCCCGTCACTTGCCTGCGCTGAGGGCATCGAGTCGGTCTGCCCTGAGTGCGGCGCGAGGTTCTATGCGCCTGCCGCTGAGGATCTCTCCTTCAACAGCCGCGGGGCCTGCCGGCGCTGCGGGGGCACCGGCATCGTGAGGGAGGTTGACGAGTCTACGCTGGTGCCTGACGAGTCTCTCACCATCGACGGAGGGGCGGTCGCTCCCTGGAACTCCCTCATGTGGTCGCTCATGACCGATGTCTGCCGCGAGATGGGCGTAAGGACTGACGTCCCGTTCAGGGAGCTCACTGCAGAGGAGAAGGAGATCGTCTATCACGGGCCTGCTGTCAAAAAGCATATATTTTACAAGCCAAAGAACGGCAGCAACTCCGCGGGAGAGCTCGACTTCACCTACTTCAGCGCCGTGCGCACGGTGGAGAATGCGCTCTCTAAGGTCAGGGACGAGCAGGGCATGAAGAGGGTGGAGCGCTTCCTCAAGGAGAGCGTCTGCCCGGAGTGCGGCGGGAGCAGGCTCTCGGATGCGGCGAGGGCGCCGAGGATTCTCGGGATATCGCTTGCGGAGGCAGCGGCCATGCCGCTCTCTGAGCTTGTCGGGTGGGTGAGGAAGGTTCCTGACTCGCTCCCTCCTGAGATGCAGGACATGGCTGAGTCGATCACCATGCCGTTCTTCTTCACCGCAGGAAGGCTCATGGAGCTGGGGCTCGGCTATCTTACGCTCGATCGCGCGGCGGCCACGCTCTCCACGGGCGAGAGGCAGAGGATGCAGCTCGCGCGGGCGGTGCGGAATAGATCCACGGGCGTCATGTACGTGCTCGACGAGCCCTCAATCGGCCTTCATCCCAAAAACATCGACGGCCTCCGGGGTGTCATAGAGGATCTTAAGAAAGACGGAAACAGCGTGATCCTCGTTGATCACGACACCGGCATCCTCAGAAGCGCTGACTGGTTCATCGAGATGGGGCCTTGCTCCGGCGAGAACGGCGGCAGGATCGTCGCGGAGGGAACGCTCTCCGACATCTGCGACTCGGCAAAGTCAAAGATCGCGCCGTTCCTCTCCGGCAGGGCGCAGAAGCCCGTGAGGCCCAGAACGCCGTCTGCTGAGATGTTCAGCCTCGGGAGAATCCATCTTGAGACCTCGGGGATACATACGGTAAAGCCTGCCGCAGTGGATTTTCCGAAGGGACGCCTCATCGCCGTAACCGGCGTCTCAGGATCCGGAAAGACCACGCTGGTGCTCGAGAGCCTGATCCCTGCCCTGAAGTCGCTCACCGGCGAGGGCGCGAGGCCTTCTCATGTGAAGGCAATAGACGCACCGGGCATTAAGTCTGTGAAGCTCATCGACGCGACGCCTATCGGGATCAACGTGCGGAGCACCGTCGCGACCTACGCCGGAGTGCATGACGAGCTCAGGAAAATATTCGCGAAAACAAAGGACGCGAAGGACAAAGGGTTTAAGGCCGGGGACTTCTCTTACAACACCGGATCGCTCCGCTGCCCGGTGTGCGACGGAACGGGCTCGATAAGCCTTGACGTGCAGTTCCTTCCGGATGTTGACATCGACTGCCCGGAGTGCCACGGCACCAGATACGCGAAGAGCGCCTCGGAAATCATCTATGCGCCTAAGGGCAGGAAGGGCTTCTCCCTCCCCGGGCTCATGGGCATGAGCATATCGAAGGCCCTGGAGTCTGTGAAGGACCTGAAGGCGGTCAGGGACCGGCTTCAGATTCTGGAGGACCTCGGCATCGGCTACCTGACGCTCGGCGAGGAGATTCCGGGGCTCTCGGGCGGCGAGGCGCAGCGGCTCAAGCTCGCGAGCGAGATGGGACGCGGGCAGGAAGGTGCGGTCTTCGTCTTCGACGAGCCCACCATCGGACTTCACCCGCTCGACGTGCAGTCGCTTATCGGAGTGTTCCAAAAGCTCATAGAGGCTGGCGCAACAGTGATTGTTATCGAGCACGACCTTGACTTCATCAGGAACGCTGACTGGGTCATCGACATGGGGCCGGGCGGCGGAACTGATGGCGGCAGGGTCATCGCCGAGGGCACTCCGGAGGAGATTAAGGCGAACGAGAGCTCGGTTACGGGAAAGTATCTCTGATTTTGCGGCTCCAGTAAGCGAAACCAGGCTTTCAGGGCAGGGTATGATGTCATTGATGTAATCAGGCTGTATTACCTGCATGGATGGATTTGCTATGGCGTTCAAGAATATCAGTACCAGCAATACTTCTATCGCTGCGGTGAATGCTGACAATCTGACATTTGCTGACAAAACGATGTTTATCGGGCAGCTTGAAGCAGATCCTGACCGCAAGTCCTCAGTCTTTCTCCGTCCGCGGCGCTTCGGGAAAACGCTGTTCACTGACATCCTCATGAACTACTATGACAGGTCTCTGGCTGAGAGCTTCGATGAAACATTCAGCGGCATGTGGATTCATGATCACAGGACTCCTCTTGCCGGCAGCTATTATTGCGTGCGTTTTGATTTTTCCACGGTATCAAGCGATCCTGAACTGGTAAAGAGCAGTTTTACCAATGTGCTTGCCTTTTCCCTGAAGGAATTTTCAGACAGGTATCCTGAGCTGGGGCTCCCTTACAGTGAGCTTAAGGCAGAGCTCTATGCCGAGCCGGCTGATCTTATGAGGTCCTTTATTGCCAACTTCCGTGGACGCTCCTCCGGCAGGGAACGGCTGTATATCATCATTGATGAATATGATCATTTCGTCAATGACATTTTTACCCGCGATGCTGAGGCGTTCAGAAAAATTACTTCTACCTCGAAGGATCATACTGGCTTCATCAAGCAGTTTTATGCCTGTCTTAAGGAGTCTTACGGCGGGATACGAAGCAGGCCCATATCGCGTTTCTTCATCACTGGAGTCTCATCAGTATCGCTTGACTCACTGACATCCGGATTCAATATCTGCAGAAATATCAGCAACGATCCATGGTGCAACACCATGGCAGGCTTCACCCATGAAGAGCTCTCAAAAATCATTGATGAGTCTGTTGATTTCAGCCAGCTGAACGGGCTGACCAAAGAGCAGATTCTTCCTGTCATGGAAAAATACTACGACGGGTATACATTCTCTTTTCGGGCAGGGCAGCGGATTTTCAATTCGACCATGTGCCTGTCTTTTCTCAAGGAGCTGACTGTTGCCGGGGCAATGCCAATTAAGCTTGTTCCTGACAATGCAGGGGCGGATCTCGGCAAGCTTGAAGGAATGCTTGCTGTCGTAGCCCCGGAGGCAAAGGGGCATATTGTTGAGCGCATTTTCATGCGTGATGAAATCTACGCGGCTCCTCCGGCTGCGCTGAATCTCAACCAGTCAAATCTTTTTGACTACAACCAGGCTGTCTCCATGCTCATGTATCTGGGGTACCTGACAATTGCTCCGGCTCAGGAAACAGGTTCAGGCAAGCTAATGTACCGGTGTCCGAATGAGATTTACTATCGAATTTTTCTGAGCTACACAGAGAACCGCTGCGGCCTGAATGACAGCCGCAGCATCGACCTTTCTGATTTGGTTGAGAAGGCTGATATCAGCCCTCTGATCAGTCAGGTGGAGACAATCATCGCTGAACTGCCTGACTCGGGTTTCTCCGGATTCAATGAGCGGACACTGCAGATGTGCTTCGATTTTGTTCTGAGGCAGGAACAGTCCGGGAAACTGAGTACGTTTCTTGAGTATGAGACCGGAAATCATGGCAAGGCTGACATATACATCGACAACGCCAGGCCTGACGGACACAGGCTGCTGATTGAGCTCAAGTACCTGTCCAAAAGCAAGGCGTCTGAAAAGGCAGTTTCAGAAAAACTTGCTGAGGCAGTACAGCAGCTGCGGCGTTACAGTGAAGGACCGCGCCTGCAGGGAACAAAGCCTATGGACTGCTGGGCAGTGGTTTTTGAAGGCGGGAAGGCGGTCAGTGTGCAGCAGGTTGTGCCTGCTGCTGTCAATTAGCCAGGCTCTTTTCGCCTGGCTCTGAAAGCTGACATTATGCTATCAGCAGGCATGATCTGTACCCGTTCCTGCCGAATTCCCAGGCAATGGTTTATTTGCCGACACATTCCGTTTCTTCTATAAGCAGGGCAGTCCGTCTGCAGCACATTTTCTTCCAGTGAAGAATTTCATCATATGTTTTGCGCTTTAACATCATAATATTTTTCCCTGTTTTCAAATAATTATGTATAAAAATGAGACAAAAGCGCAAGATTCAGATCAGCCTAATCTGTAAGAAAGCGCAAGATTCAGATCAGCCTAATCTGTAAGAAAGCGCAAGGTTCAGATCGGTCTCATCTGTAAGAAAGCGCAAGATTCGTAACAGCCAAATCTGTAAGAAAGCGCAAGATATCTGAACCCTGTCGCTGCTGTCTTTATGACAAACCGGTGATCTCATCAGGCTGCTCCATAAAATCATCAGTACCGGTACTGATAATTTGTCGCTTTCAAGGCGACCTCTGATCCTCCTCCTGTCCTTATTATGCGAATGTATTCGGAAAACAGGAGGTTCACCATGAAGAAGAATTCCACAGAGCTCGCTTTCATCCTCGATAAGAGCGGCTCCATGCACGGCCTTGAGAAGGACACCATCGGCGGCTTCAACTCCATGCTGGAGAAGCAGAAGGGACTCGATGGCGAGTGCCGCGTTACCACCGTGCTGTTTGACCACACTTACACCCTGCTCCATGACCGCATTGACATCGCGGCAGTGAGGCCGATGACTGACGATGACTACTGCACCGGCGGGTCAACCGCTCTCCTTGACGCTGTAGGCACCACCATCGACAAGATCAGGAACGTGCAGAAGAGCACAGCTGATGAAGGCCGCGCGGAGAAGGTCCTCTTCGTCATCATCACTGACGGCATGGAGAACTCCAGCAGTGAGTACTCCCTCAAGAATGTCAGGAGCATGATTGAGGAGCAGAGAAAGAGCGGCTGGGAGTTTGTTTTCCTCGGCGCCAACATCGACGCGGTTGAGACTGCCGGCAGCCTCGGCATCAGCAGGGACTTCGCGGCCGATTACGTTCCGGACGGGAAGGGAACATTCATGAATTTCTGCGCTATGGCCGCTGCTGTGAGCTCTTTCCGCAGGGATGGCGTTCTTGAGAAGGACTGCCTTGATGAGATCCGCAATGATCACCAGAGGCGCGGCTGACGCTCAGGCTGGTGATGGAAGTGGGCTCCGGTGACGCTCCGCATCATGCGCTGAGCCACGGAGATAAAAGGGCGCCTGCAGGGCAGAATGGCTGTCCGCTCAGGCGCCGTTTGTGAGCGATTTGTGAGGAGAATTCATATGTCTATGACAGAAGAGGAAAAGACCAAGTGCGCGGCGATTATCCACACCCACGCTGTTCTGGCTGCCGGCGGCAACGCCGTGCCTGTTCCTGGCCTGGGCGTGGCCGTCGATACTGTGGCAATGACTACCATGGCGATGGCACTTTCTGCGGTTTTCGGCGGCTCAATCACTGAAAGCGTAGCCAAAAGCCTGGCCATTTCGGCAATCAAGCAGCAGGCGCTGAAGCAGCCGGTTAAAGTCATTGCCAAGGAGCTGAGCAAGCTGCTGCCCGGGCTCGGGCAGCTCGTGGCACCGACCATCAGCGTGGTGATTCTTGAGGCTGCCGGCTGGATCCTGGCTGATGAGCTCTCCTCAAAAAGGCCGCCTGTGGAATTAAGGGATCTTTAGGAGTGCAGGGCTGCCTGAAACGCATGAATATCAGTCAGTGCTGCATCCTTTCGGCCCAGGACTGCAGCCTAATGTCTGAACTCATGATCTGCCGGAATTCCTGTGAGGATGCTGAGGCGCGGCTGAGACTGCCGGCAGGTGTGGGAAAATGGCTCTGGTTCAGCTACACCGTAAGCCACCGCTGATGGCCGTTATATGAGGAGAACTGCTATGTCTATTACAGAAGAAGAGAAGACAAGGTGTGCGGAGATTATCAACAGACACGCTGCACTCGCTGTACTCCCTTTCAGATTGAAGGTCCTGACACCGCTGCCTGTTCCTGTCGTTGTTGTTGCGGCAACAAAGATGGCGATGGCGCTCTCTTCAGATAATATGAAGTGACCCCACGGCTGTAGCATCGCGGATTCACCTGTATACTACTGATTGTACTAAGGCAGTTGTAACAAGGGTTTACCGCATAC
>ONIT01000111.1 GCA_900317945.1 uncultured Pseudomonadota bacterium | reverse complement strand
ACGTAGACTGCCCTGCCCTTCACTTTGGTCTCGGCGTCGGAGACGGTCGTAACCGAGGGCGAGTCAAAGGGCGTCAGGATCCGGTTGATCTCCCCCAGGGCGATGTCGCGTACGATGGTGCCGCGGGCGACGTCGCGCGGGCCGAACGAAGGCGCGCTTCCCGTGAGAGAGCTGCCATCAGGCGCGATGGCGGACTCAGCAGCCGCGTCTGAGCCTCCCTGGGGCTTTCTCAGAGTGTGGCTCCCGCCCGTTATAAGGGACGAGGGAAGCGGCGGCAGGTCGTCCGCGGGCGCCGCGAAGGGCGCCATCAGGGCCGCAATGACTGCAGACAAAAGCGCTTTTCTCATTTTCCGGCCTCCTCCTCGCGCTTCCTGAGCTCGCGGCCCAGCCGCTCCTTCTCCGCCTCCTCAGCCTCCTTCTGCCGGATGACGGAGGATCTCCTGCTCATCCGCTCCTCCATCTCAAGCGTCCTGGGCTCTCCCTCATAGGTCTCAATCCAGGTGAGGTAGGGCTGGAAGTTCTTCATGCGGAAGCGGAACTCGTAGGTCCTCTCGGTCTTCTCCTGGGCGCCTCCCGGGCCGGTCATGACAGAAATCCCGTTCACGAAATACTTCCCGCTTTTCTCCTCAAACCTCGAGTACTTCGGGATGAAGGAGAGCGTCACCCGGTCCTCCGTGATGCGCCTCACCTGCTCGGCGAGCGCGCTGATGACGCTCTGGTAGACCTCAGGCGCGAGGCGGGGCCCCAGGGCGTCCTTTATGTAGCCCGAGGTCCCGGGAGTCACGTTCCCGAGGAGTCCCGCGAGGTAGTACGACCAGGAGGAGAGGTAGGGCTCGTCAGCCCTCGACGCGGAGAGCCTCGCCTCATGGGTGAGCCCCTCCGGGACGATGACGACCGCCCGCCGGTCGCGCGCGAGCGCCACGCCCTCCGCGATGGTGCAGAGGAGGAGCCCGGCGCTGAGCCCCATGAGGAGCCGCTCCCTCACCCGTGTTCCGCGGGCCATTGCCGCGTAGTCAGTGATTCTCATACCGGGAACCTCCTCGCGAAGGGGCTCGGCACGCTGAAGGCCTTCGCCGGCATCACCCCGTACCAGTAAAGAAGATGAAGGAAGTACCCGTCCGGGTGCCCGTTCCTGAACCTCCGGTAGACCCTGGTGAGAAGGAGCCCTCCCGCCGTGAAGAGGAAGGCGTTGCCGCTCACCACGCCGAAGACGAGCCCTATGAGGACCGGCATCATCTCGTCGGCGGGCCAGAGCAGAATAAGGGGCGGATCGTCTATCGCCGCCGGTATCTCAACTGCGCTCATGTGTTCTCCTTAAATCCTGCAAATGAACAGCTCACATGATGGGGACAGGGGAAAGCGCACTTCCCGCGAAATCCCACCCCTGGGGAAAGGTTTTCGGGAGAGACGGGGGGAATTTCAGCGGAAACATATGTGTGAAATGCAAAGAAGAACCGCATAGAGGGAGGATTTGACGGGAAATGCACACATTTTTAAGAAAATATTTTGTCTGCACACTTGATCATCGCGAAAGTCAGGAATAGAATGGTCTCACACACAAACAAGACCAGTTTTAACAAAGATATGTGTATATATTTCACAGGAAAGACAATATTCATAAAGAAAAGAGCATGCCGGGAAGGGAAAGCCAAAGCGCCGCGTGTGAGAGCAGCTGCGATCCTCCTTGCCGCGGCGCTCATACAGGAACCGTCCGCAGCGCCCGCCCTCGGGGACTTCGTGAGCGCAGGGGCGAGGCACGGGGTGGATCCCTGCCTCCTCCTCGCGGTGTCGCTGAAGGAAAGCGGCCGCGTCCGGAGGGACGGCACCGTCCTGCCCTCGGAGCTTGCCATCCGGGCGGGGAGCAGATCCTATTTCCCCAGGAGCCGTGCGGAGGCCCTCCGCATCCTCCGGGAGGTGAGGGAGAGAGTGCCGGAGCGGGACATCGACGCCGGCATGATGCAGCTCAACCTCTACTGGCAGAAGGGAAGAGTGAGGGACAGCTCGCTCTTCCTCAGCCCCCGGAGCGCGCTCGACGCCGCCGCGGCGGTCCTCAGTGAGACCGCGGCCTCGACAGACGATCCGGAGCTGCAGGCCGGGCGCTACCACAGCTTCACGGAGAGCCTCGCCCGCCCCTACGGGAGGGAGGTGCTCCGGATGAGGGACGGGATAGCAATGCTCCCCGGATACCGGGGGATCTGCCGGGGAAAGAGCCTCAGGCTGCGGGAGAAAGCCTGGGAGCAGACAGGGGACGGACAGCACAGGACACTGAGAAAAACAGGAAGAGAAAGAGGTACACAAATCAGGAGCTTTTTGAATCTTAATGAGTCAGGGGGCGCGCAGAGAGGCGCGCATGGGGAAAGTGCCGGATGCGGCGCAGATGGGAGGATGAGGACATACACCATGAAATCCGCCCCAGGCTGCGCGGCGGGCATTGCGGCAGCTGGAAATATGCAGAGAGACACAAGTGAGAGAGGTGAATGAAATGGCAGCAGGCATGAGCATGAATATGAATACGGCAGCAGGCAGCGCGCCGGGATACAGCGTTCCTTCAGCGGGAATGGAGAGAGAGGAGCAGAATGACATCCGGGTCCTCAACGAGCTTTTCCTTTCCTTCGCGAGGGAGGAGGCGAGGGACAGGCCGGACACCGCGGCCCTCCGCCTGGGGCTTGACCGGGACACGGTAAGGCTCCTCTCCAGGATGCCGCTCAGCGCCTTAAGGCGCATGGCGCTTCCCGACACGCTGATGTTCGCCCCGCGCTCCGCGGGGGCGTTCTCGGAACTCCTCCGGAGCAACAGCGTCGCTGACCGGGTCACCTATGAGATCCGCTGCCTGGAGGAGTGATGACTGCCGCGAAGACTGACGAGGCTGAGATCCTCGCTGCGGCGGACGCGCTCCGGCGCTGGTTCGCCGCGGGGCTCAAGCCCACCATCGCGAGGGCCTACATGCCGGAGTCGATGCCCTACAAGAGGGTCCTCAGGATCTACCGGATCTACGGGAGGAAGAGCGTCTCAGCCCAGGGGCAGCTGCCGGTGCCCGCCAATATCCTTGAGAGCAGGCTGGACGGGGTGGAGGGCGCGCTCTTCCTCTCCGTCTACCGGAGGCTTGCGGGGCCGGCGCTTCCTCCGGGACTCCCCAATCCCGACACCGTTATAGCCGCGCACCGGCGCTACATTGAAATCCGCCTCGCCGCGGGGCTTGACCGCATCCGGGAGGGGAAGGAGATTGATCTGAGCGCCTGCTGGGTGCTCGCCAATGCCCTGCGCTGCGGGACGGTGCAGCTCCGGAAATGCCGCCGCGGCCACACCTACGTGACGGCCGACATGCAGGCGAGGCCGCTCTGCTGCGACTTCTGCTCAATAAGGGAGAGCGGCAGGCTGAACGCCCCGTTCAATGACGCAGACGGCGAGTACATGAGGGAGATTGAGGAGGCGGAGAAAAAGGAGGCCATCGAAAGGGCCCGGAGGAACAGCGCGCTGTGTGACGGAAACTGATGAGCCGCGGTACCGGCGGAATCACAGGAAGATGATGGGGGAAGGCACTGCCTTCCCTTTTTTATTTTGAGATCAGGCCTTCTCCGCGATGATGAGCGTGTGGCCGAGCCCCAGGGCGTCATGGACGGACTTCACCCTAAAGCCCGCGGTCTCAAGGCACTCCATGAACTCACCTGAATTGAAGAAGCGGGAGACGCCGTTCGCTATCGCCGTGAAGTAGAGCGAGCACTCGTCAACGACAAGTGCCGCGGTGTCCCTCCTCTGCCTGTCCCCGAATATCTCGTTCACCGCGAGCACCGCGCCATCCTCCATGGCCTCGCGCACGAGCCTCAGGATCTTAACGGCCTGCTCATTGCTGAAGCAGTCGAGGAACTGGCTCATCCACCATACGTCAATGCCTCTGGGGAGATCCGCAGGGGAGGACTTCAGGATGTCGCAGGGGCTGAGCGCGATGCGCTCCGAGAGCCCCGCCGCGGATATTTTCTCCCTGGCGGCCGCGCACTGCTCGGGGAGATCCGCGATGGTTACCTTAACCTCAGGATCAAACGCTGCGGCGGCCAGCGCAAACTTCCCGGTGTTGCCCCCGACGTCGCAGACGCTCTTAAATGAGGTCTCTGACTTCAAGATCGGGAGCTCCTCCTCGAACACGTGGTCGGAATAGAAGTGATCGTAGTCAAACCAGCCCGTTCTCGCGGGCTCCGGGAGCGTCTCGAGGAGCGGGTAGATGGTGGAGGCGGTCCTGGAGAATGTCTTAAGGCCCTCGGGCTTTCCGGTCTTCAGGGCCTCGGTGAGGGAGAGGAGCCCCTCCGCGCAGACATCGGCGGAGAAGTTCATGTTCACCTCTGTCATGCGGTCGGTCGCGAGATAGAGCCCGGTCTTCGTGAGGCTCCAGCGGACATCCGCCTCCCTCTCATTCTCCTCCTCACGGAACACCATGTCGGCGCGGTACGCGGCGTCGATGAGGACCGAGGCGGCGTAGAAGGTGACGCCCGCCTTCTCCGCAAGCTCCCTCTTCGTGAGGCCTTTTTCAGAGCCGGCGAGCAGGCGGAAGAAGCCCAAATCGCGCATCGCCTTCGCCGCGGCGAAGATGAAGGGAGCGAGCGCTATGAAATTTGCCTTGTGCAGAGCCTCCGGGGCCCGCTCATCATTGAAGTGCCTTACTGTCATTCCTGTCCGTCCTGTGCCTCGCTGCCCGCGCCTTTCTTGGTGCCGGCAAATAGCTCAAGTATATCGCTGTCCTTAATCTTTCCCATGCTGCTCTCGGGGAAGCGCTCCACAAAGCGCCAGGAGCGGGGGATCTCGAGGAGATCGAGCGAGGACCTGAGGCTTTTCCTGAGCGCAATCTCAAACTTCCCCGCGCCAAGCGAGGAGAGTGCCTCACGGCCTTTCTCTGAGAGTATGGCCGCCGCCCCGATCTCCTCGCGCCCGCCTCTGATGAGCCTCACAGACCTTGACTCCCTGATCCACTCATGGCTCCGGAGGCAGGCGTCGACGTCATCAAGGGAGATGAGGTTATCCTCAATCTTCACCGCCCTTCCGGACCGCCCCCGGAGGATGAAGCGCCCGTCAGGGGCGCTCTCCGCCAGATCATCGGTGCGGAAGAGGTGCCCGCCCTTCGCGTATGGGGACTGAACGAAGAGCATGCCGTCCCTCACTGTGGCGAAGTTCCCCGGAAGCGGCTTCCAGGGAAGGTGCTGCCCGCCCATCCTTGAGGCGAACGCGCCGGCCTCGGTGCTCCCGTAAATCTCGGTAACCCCGCAGCCGAAGGCCTTCTCCGCTAGCTCCGCCGCGAACGAGGGGAGGACGCCGCCCGCGGACATCACGGCTGACGCGTCAGTCCTCCTCACTCCGTCGAGGCGCTTGAGGAACGCGGGGGACGTCACAACAAAGGGGATGCCCGCCATCGCGCTGAACTCCTCATCGTAGACCGCGCACCTCACCGAGGCGGGGAGCAGCGTGAGGAGCGGCATCATCACCCGGAAGGCGAGGCCGAAGGCATGCCGGCAGGGCACGGTGGCGCAGGCGAAGTCGGAGCGGGAGAGTGCCCCAGAGAGCAGGCGGAAGGCGGCCCGCGCCTCAAGGAAGAGATCCGAGAAGGTATGGGTTACGAGCTTTGGCGCTCCGGTAGAGCCAGAGGTGAACATCATGTAGGGCGAGGTGTCAGACACGGGAGGCATCGCGCCCCTTGGCTCGTACTCAGCCGCGAGCATGGCGATGCTGAAGGTACCGTCCCTCCCTGATACGGCGCCGTCCTCGGCGAGGACCGCGTCAAAGAGCCTTGAGCACCTCGAGAGGTAGCCCTCAGAGACCGAGGCGGGAAGAACGGGCACCGTGCCTGCCGCGGCGCAGGCGAAGAAGGCGGTCTCAAAGAGATAGGTGTCGTCAGTTACGATGGCAGCGCGGCTTATCCCCCAGGAGGAGAGAAAGGAGGCAAGCGCATGCACGTCGCGCCGGAGGTCCGAGAGCGTCTTCGCGCCGCCGCCCCTCAAATCCCTGGAAATCACCGCGCTGCCGTGCTCAGTCCCGCGGAGAAGAGCGTCAGCAGAGCTGAACATGAGAGATCTGTTAATTTTGGCACCCCGCCTCATCATAAATACAGGCGGGATTATACAGCAGGCCGGAAAACAGGCAGGATCACACTGAGGTATTAAGGGCAGCCGGCCTATGGCGGGAACGGCGCGGAAGGTCAGTCAGCTCGGGGCTCAGTACGGCGCCGGACGGCATATAGAGCTGCAGGCCGTCTGATGGCTGACGGGTTCATTGGAAAAACGGACAGAAATACCCCGAATCATGTTGGAAAAGCGGACAGAAATGCCTGAAATCATGCTGGAAAAACGGACAAAATAGCCCGGAATCATGTTGGAAAAACGGACAAAAATGCCTGAAATCATGTTGGAAAAACGGACAAAACAGCTTAAAATCATGTTGGAAAAACGGACAAAACAACGCAATACAATATAAAAAAGCTGACACACCAGTGATTTACCGCAAAATTGACTCATACCTGGAGTATTTTTACAGAGAGACCCAAATGGCCCTGCTCCTGGACGGGGCCCGCCAGGTCGGGAAGACCACGTCCATACGCCATTTCGGGGAGACTCATTTCAAAAGCTTCATAGAGATCAATTTTGTCCGGACACCGCTCGCCGCTGAGCTCTTCCGCAATGCGGCCGGCGCTGATGAGATCATCACGAGGCTCTCCGCCTTTGCCGAAAGACCCTTAATCCCCGGGCAGACCCTTGTATTTTTTGATGAGGTCCAGAAATGCCCGGAGATCGTAACTGCCATCAAGTTCCTGGTGGAGGAAGGCAGCTGCCGCTACATTCTGAGCGGCTCGCTTCTCGGGACTGAACTTAAGGGGCTAAGCTCTGCTCCGGTCGGATTTATGAGCATCAAAAGGATGTATCCGCTCGATCTTGAGGAGTTCCTGCGGGCCCTTGGCGTGCAGGACAGGGTATTCACCGCATTGCGAGAGTCGTTTGAGGAAGGAAGGCCGGCTGACAGCGTCATACACGGGAGGCTAATGCAGCTTTTCCGGCTGTACCTCATAGTCGGCGGCATGCCCGCCGCGGTCAGCAAATACATGGAGCACAACAATCTGCAGGAGGTTCTTACTGTCCAGAAATCCATCATTGAGCTGTACAGGCTCGACATCTCCCAGTACGATCCGGACAGGAAACTCTATATTGACGAGATATTCAGCCTGATCCCGTCAGAGCTTAACGCCAAAAACAAACGGTTCATACTTAAGCATCTGAACGAGAACTTCAAGTTCAGCCGCTTCCATGACAGCTTCATATGGCTCTCCGCCGCAGGCGTGGCACTTCCGACATATAACATCGAGGAGCCGGTGGCTCCGCTCGTGCTCTCAAAATCACGCAACCTGTTCAAACTGTTCCAGAATGATGTTGGACTCCTGGCCTCACAGTATGCGGACGGACTGCAGCTCAGGGTGCTGAACAATGATCCCAGCATAAACTTCGGCGGGATCTTTGAGAATTTCACCGCGGAGGAGCTTTCTGCCCATGGGTTTGATCTCTACTACTTCAACAGCAAGAAGCAGGGCGAGCTGGATTTTGTCATCGAGGAGGACGGTAATGCCGTGCCGATAGAGGTCAAGTCAGGCAAGGACTATGTCCGCCATAACGCGCTGACCAATGTGCTTGAGAACAAGGATTACGATATCAGCGGGGCGTATGTGCTCTGCAATGACAATGTTCAGAAAGCAGGCCGGATAACATACCTGCCTATGTACATGACCATGTTCATCAGGAATGACAGGCAGGAGGAGAAGCCGCTTGTCTTTCATCCCGATCTGACAGGCCTTGCGTAGGACAGGAAAAGCCTGCACAACTGGATAATGTCAGAGCTGCGAATGCCATGAAACATGACAGCTGCTGAATGAAAAGGCCCCGCAGGATCTCTCCTATGGGGCCTCGCACAGCCGAACCTGACCGTGGCAATATCTGACGGATAGTTAGGCACGTTTCAATCCACGCTCCAAAGAGCGACATCAGAAAATGCCGGAGCTGCACAAAGCATCATAGAGAGCCCTGCCTCTCCGACATTGTCCTGACAAAAGACACAGCGCTCACTGCCGGTGAAGGCACCGGGCGTCATGCTTCATTCCTTAATGATAGCAGGCTCAGCAGACAGCTCAAGATTTTACTGCCCGTTGGTATGACATAGCAGATCATGATTGTGCATTTTTCTGAATCTCAGCAGGTCTGAGATGTCAGCGGACAACTGCAGGAATATATTTCCCCTGTGCATCCCCGGGGAAATATCACAGGCGGCGAATGCCATGATGAGACAGCCGCAAAATCGAGTAGGCGGATGTTTTAGCATCACACCTCTCACAACACCGTACGTGCGGATCCGCATACGGCGTTTCCAGCTTGAATAGGCTAATCCCACCT
>ONIT01000058.1 GCA_900317945.1 uncultured Pseudomonadota bacterium | reverse complement strand
CCAATATTCGTAGCCAAATTCACTATCCTCAGAATAAAAATCCAACGCTGTTACTAAAGGCCTGTCTGTGAGTTTGTTATCCACATCCGTCTTGTGCCAAACATGAATAATATTCTCAGAAGGACAAGCAACCCATGAGAGTGTCTCACCGCATTTGCATCCTAGTCTTGACACAGTGTCACCTTTCATTTTCTAATTCATAAAAATTCTAGTTTTGTCTGAAAATCATACTTCACCTCTCACCCAACCTTTACTGAGGGCTTCCTCAAAAACCTTCCGGGGCATATTCTCTTTGTACTGATTCCCGAGAAATAAATATATGCGTTTTTTCAATGGGATTATGCATAATTCAGAGCATGTAGATCCGATTTTTGCAGCCATTTATACGCAAAATAGCTAGGCTTTGGCTTTCTTGTTAACCGTTGCCTTTGGCCTCCCAGGTGTGCGCCCGGCCTTTTTTTCCTTGCGATGACCTCCCTGGTGCTCTGACAAAGTTCCTTCCGGTGATATCAGCGAAAATGCCTCATATATTTCAGTCTGAGGTGTAAGGACAGTAACATGATCCTCCCTGTAAGGATATTCTATATAGCGGATCGATGTCATTTCATCAATCACATCTTTGGAACAGCCATACTTTTATCTCAGTTTCGTGCTCCATATATTATTCCGGATGGCTCGGAAAACATGTCCCTGCCGGCCGGATCCGTTGTCAATCTGCACTTACCCCTGATAATGGAAGGGCATATGACGATTTTGGCAGGGCATTTGAAGGACAGCATATGAAAAGCGCTGCTGAATATCCCGAATATCAGGTGAACCCAGACAATATTCAGTTCCTAAGCACCGCGGCCAAACGGCTCTTCATCCCGCCGTCCAGCCTCTCGGCAGCCCTTAAGGAGGTCGAGGACGAGCTCGGCATCAGGATCTTCAACCGCGGCCGCGAGTTCTCCATTACGCGAGATGGAGAAGAGTTCCTGATCTACGCGAGGCAGATCATGGATCAGATGAACATCCCCGAGAACCGCTTCAGCAGCAAAAAGGACGAGAGGGAGCTCTGCTCGGTCTCCGCGCAGCACTGCATCTTCGCGTTAAAGGCTTTCGCGAAACTAGTGAAAAGGCTCAGCTTCAGCGAGTAAGAATTCACCTTCCGCGAGACCAGTACCTGGGAGATCATCAGAGACGTCGCGCAGATGAGACTGGTTGTCAATGCTCCCATGATCAACTGCTCCGGCGAGGTCCACGGCGGAAGCCTGGCGGTATTTATTACGAGAACTTGTTAATGAATATTTAATGTGAATTGTGATGACATTTTCATATTAAAACTTGCATAACTACTCTGTAATAGCTACCATTGCTTGTATAAAAACACCTGCTATATCAGCAATTCCATCTGAAATATATACGGTTGTCCTTTTGTCGTGACGGAGTGTCTGCTTCAAAGCCATGCGCAATGTCTGAATGGAGGTCTCAATGATTTCTGACGAATTAAAAAAGATTATCAGCACGTTTGAATCTCAGGGAGTAATGAATTTCCTTGACCCAGCTTCAGAAGAGCAGATTTCACAGTTTGAGAAGAAAAACGGGATCAGGCTGCCAGAAAAATACAGGGAGTGGCTCAGATTCAGCGATGGCGGTGAGTTTTTCCTGCCGGCCGGAACTCAGATGTACGGCGTTGCACATCTGCCGCTGATAGATGTCGCAGATGAAGGATGCCCCGACGATAAACATATCGTTGTAGGAAGAATGTGCAACGGAGATCCTGTCATGTACGAAAAAGGCAGCGAAACTTTTGCCATATATTTTCCTGATGAAGGAAAAATTGGCAACGGGCTCGTTTATAACGATTATTTTGATTTTTTAAATGACCTTTATGATGTACTTGGCATAGCAGAAGATGAAGATTGATCCTGTTGAACAAGCAAGCACGAATGCAAGGTACCAAGCAGTAAGAAAAGCATGGAAGCGCGAACAGCAGTTAGTATGGGAAGGCAAAGGCACAAGAGACTGGACCAGAGAACAGCAGAGAGACATCCTTAACCTCAAAAAGGGGAGGGCTTATGACGATCTAGGCAGGGCGTTTGAAGGTCAGCATATGAGAAGCGCTGCTGAATACCCCGAGGATCTGGGAAACCCGGACAATATTCAGTTTCTTACCAGAGATGAACACCTGAAGGCCCATAAGGGAAGCTGGAAAAATCCAACCAACTGGTACTATGATCCGTTAACTGACACTTACACTGACTTTGGGAATGATCAAATTGCACCTTGCAGGATAATAGAACTTAGTGATCCTGTAATAGCAGAGGGGCGGGCTAACTTTTATGTTATTGACCCGCTTACTGGCAGGAAATGTAAGCCTGCTGCCAGTGTGCGGAAATGCGAGGAGCCGGAAGTTATCAGACGTCTCAATGAAGGCCTGTTCGTAAGGCCTGCAGATTTGGCTATTGCAATTGCATATGAGCGCTTCAGGCTGAACAATGAAAGAGTTACCGCGGAATCATTCAAACTGTTAGCCGCTGACTCAGTGCATACAGTCGACTATTGTCTGAATCCAGAAGCTGTAGCAATTCCGATCAGAACCAACAGAACAATCAAATATTATTACGCAGTGTCGGATATCGATTTGAACAGACTTGAAGAAAGACTGAATCCAGAAATTGTTCAGCGTCTCAGAGCAAAGCTGGAAGGTACTTATGACACCAATGCCCTTAAGGGGGAATACAAATCGGTAAAGGCTGATATGTGGCAATTCATCAGGGGTCAGAATAACGATGAGGCCGAGTCAACAAGGATAATGCGCTCTGTTTACACATTTGGCCAAAAATCAATTTTTTCATTGTACAACATTATAAATAAGCATCCCAGAATATATTCAGATGGGCGGATTACGGTAAACAGAAATTCAGAACTTGTCTCGCTTAATGAAGCAAGGAAGCCGGATAAGACAATAATTCGGGGTTCGGATCAGAATAAGCCGAGCCGCGGATGGAGCAGGTAACTTTTCTTTATACACTACACTGAGGACGGCATGACAGTGCCGCTGTTATTTATGGAAGATAAAGATGAGAAAACATTA
This sequence comes from uncultured Pseudomonadota bacterium, assembly GCA_900317945.1. Classification (GTDB taxonomy): domain Bacteria; phylum Pseudomonadota; class Gammaproteobacteria; order Enterobacterales; family Succinivibrionaceae; genus UBA2810. The sequence continues at coordinate 13,978 of ONIT01000058.1, read as the reverse complement.
AGTCCGCTCGAGGCCCGTGTTGCCTTTGCCGGAATGCTCGACAATGCAGAAAAGTGGGCCAGAGAGGTCTGGAGAAAAAATCCGCAGCTCAGGGAATTCTACCGCATGAAGACCCTCGCCCAGATTGACGATGATCTTCACTCCTGGGACAAATGGGAGGATATCCGTGATGATTACAGAAATGGCAGCTATACAGCTTATTTCTACAACAAAGCAACAGGACGAGACATTAAAAAGGCTATTCACGCAAATTCAAGGGAAGAGCTGAAAAAAATACTTCTTGCTGAGGCACGCTCCTTCGAGCCGGATCCTGATGATCACCGCAAAGTAATGAGAGAATACTTTAACGATCGCGGGATTGACTGGATGACCAGGGGGCTCCCAACCTGCTGGCAGGAGTATGACGAGGCATGCCTCAATCCTGGTTACGACGGCTCGCTCTCCTGGGATGAGGATGAAGAATAGCCTGGCGTAAAAACGCCCGGAAATTGAGCTGGCTGCAACGCAGTCTATGAATGAGAGAGCGCCATTTCAACATAGGAGCTGCTGAAAATTCAGTGCGGCCTGACAGCAGCCGTACCCGCTCTGCTGCGCTGCCCTCAGCTCTCAGAAAACAGGTGCCTGCTAGGAAGCGCTCCGGAGATTTACCGGCACAGGCAAGGGATCCTTAGAGGCCCATGCCCAGGCATCTGACATAGTTCCTCTAGGGTAAGTGCATGACTCTTCAGCAGATAAGATACATTCTCGCCATTGCAGAAAGCCGCTCGGTAAGCCTTGCTGCCAAACGGCTCTTCATCTCCCAGCCCAGCCTCTCTGCGGCCCTTAAGGAGGTCGAGGACGAGTTCGGCATCAGGATCTTCAACCGCGGGCGCGAGTTCTCCATAACGCGTGAGGGTGAGGAGTTCCTGATCTACGCGAGGCAGGTCATGGATCAGATGAACCTCCTCGAGAACCGCTTCAGCAGCCGGAAGGACATCCGCGAGCTCTGCTCGGTCTCCGCGCAGCACTACATCTTCGCCGTCAAGGCGTTCTCAAACCTCGTGAAAAGGCTCAGCTTCAGTGAGTACGAGTTCACCTTCCGAGAGACGAGAACATATGAGATCATCAGCGACGTCGCGCAGATGAGGAGCGAAATAGGCCTTCTCTACGAGAACGGCTTCAACCGGAAGATCATCGGGAAGCTCCTCAAGGAGAACCACCTCTCGTTCACCCCGCTCTTCCGCGCCACTCCGCATGTCTTCGTGAGCCGCGATCACCCGCTCGCGGGGAGGAAGGAGGTAACACTTGAGGACCTTGAGCCATATCCATGCCTCAGCTTCGAGCAGGGGCAGTACAACTCCTTCTACTTCTCCGAGGAGATCCTGAGCGAGCTCCCGCACGCGAGGTCAATCCACGTGAGCGACCGCGCCACGCTCTTCAACTTCCTGGTGGGGCTCAGCGGCTACACCATATCGAGCGGCTTCCTCTCCGAGGAGCTCAACGGCGGCGACATCATTGTCTCAGTGAGGCTCAGGGTGGATGACGAGATGCATATCGGATACATCAGGAGAAAGAGCGGCGAGCTCTCGCGCTTCGCGGGGCTCTACATAGAGGAGCTGAGGAAAGTTATAAAGGAGGCGGGGTACGAGCCTGAGGAAGAGGCCCCTGCCCCGCCAGCGATGGACTAAATCACATACTCCGGATCGTGTTCGCCGCCGAGCTTCAGGATCTCGAAGATCTTCTCGCGGAGCGATATGTAGTACGCTGAGGTCCGGTCTCCGGTGCCGCGGATCCGGTTGTCGATAATCTCGCGGATTCTGCCGGGGTTCCCCTCCATCACCGCAATCCTGTCGCCGAGGAACGCCGCCTCGTCGATGTCGTGCGTCACGAATATCACCGTAATCCCCGATGCCGAGGCGATTGACGAGATGTCGTTCTGCAGCTTCATCCTCGTAATCGGATCAAGCGCGCTGAACGGCTCGTCCATGAAGAGGACGTCCGGTGACACGGCAAGGGCGCGCGCAATGGCTACTCTCTGCTGCTGCCCGCCCGAGAGCTCGCGCGGATGCGACTGCCTGAGCCCCGAAAGCCCGGTGAGAGCGACAAGGCTGTCAACCCTCTCCATCTTCTCCGCCTTCGAGAGCTTCGAGTTCTCGAGCCCCAGGAGAATGTTGCCCTCCACCGTGCGCCAGGGGAGGAGCCCGTAGTTCTGGAATACCGTAATCCTCTTCGGATCGGTTTCCTCGACGCGCTTTCCGTCGATCAGCACCTCGCCTGAGGTGGGCTTCAGGAACCCCGCTATCAGGTTGAGAAGCGTGGTCTTGCCGCAGCCCGAGGGCCCGAGTAGGCAGATGAACTCTCCCTTCGCGATGGAGATCGAGGTGTCGGAGAGCGCGATGAAATCCTTTCCGTGCTTGCGGTAGGTGAGTCCGGCCTTGTTTACTTCTATATACATATTGCTGCCTCACGCCGTTATGCCCGTGCGCTTCAGAACATAGCGTTCGAGAGCGCCGAGAAGAGTGTCAAGGATGAGCCCTGTGACGCCGACAAGGATGACTGCCGACACGAGCCCCGCCGTATCGAAGTTGTTCCTCGCGTCGATGATGAGGTAACCGAGGCCCTGCTGCGAGCCCGCCATCTCTCCCGCGGTGAGGAAGATCCAGCCGGTGCCGAGCGCGGTATGGAACGCCGAGGTGAGCTCGGTGAGCACCGCCGGGAAGACGATCTCAAGCATGGTCCTCCTGTTCCCGAGCCCGAAGCTGTCCGCGACGCGGAAGTAGACCGGATCAATGTGCCTCACAGCCGCTACCGCCGTAAGGAGCACCGGGAAGAAGCCCGCGATGATGACCGTAACGAGTGTCGGGGCCGCGCCGATGCCGAACCAGAGCACGATGAACGGCAGCCATGCGACCGGCGACACCGGGCGCAGAACCTGGATGACCGGGTTCAGGAAGTCGAAGATCTTCCTGTACCAGCCGAGGAACACGCCGAGCACAGTGCCTGACACGACCGCGATGACCCAGCCCGCCGCGAATATCGAAAGGCTCGAGGCTATGTCATCCCATACCTTGCCGCCCGCGAGCATGCTCCAGAGGCTCACCGCGACGTTCTCGGGAGGCGGGAGGAGCGCCTCGCTCACTCCCGATATTGCCGTAACAGCCTTCCACAGCGCCGTAAACAGCACGAACGGCAGAATGGTGAACAGCGTCTTTCCCGCTATTTTTCTAATTGCTCTTTTCATTATTCACCTTCAGCACAAAGTCATCATATGAAGGAGGGTTGTCCGAGAGCTTCCACTTCTTCATGAGATCTGAGAGCTTGCCGTAGGCCTCCGGAGTCACCTCAAGATGATCGAAGGTTACGAGCGGCAGCGAGATCTGGAGGACCTCCCTGCCCTGCTTCAGGTACTTCACCGCGACATCCTCTGCAAACTGCGGATGCCCTGCGAGGTAGTCGCCCGCGGCAAGGTAGTCCTTCCTGAACGACTCGGTAAGCGCGTCGCGTCCGGCGAGCGCCCTGGTGTTCAGGACCAGGCCGCAGCAGAGCGAGTCAGGCCAGAGCTCGCTGTCGCGCATCAGGACATGCCCGCGCCCCAGGTGCACCGCGACGGCGCCGAAGGGCTCAGCCACGCAGTAGCCGCCGATCTTTCCGGAGACCAGGGCCGAGGGCATCTCGGGAGGTGCCATCTCGACGATATTGACATCCTTCTCGTCAACGCCCTTCTTCTCCAGAAACTCGTGGATGAGGATGCCGTGCGAGGAGAGGCGGTGCGGGATGGCGAAGGTCGTACCTTTGATCTTCTGGTCAGGCCCCCCGATGATGACGTTGCCGTTCCGGTGGCCGAGAGCCATGAGGGAGAGCGGCAGCCCCTTCTCCTTGGCCTTTACCGCGGGCTCGATAAGGACCGACGCCCCGTCAACCCGTCCGGTCGTAAGCGCGTCGAGGAGCTCCGGCCAGGAGCCGTAGCGCACCAGCTCTATTTTGTAATTCTTCTTCGGATCCGCGTTTACCCTCTCCGCGGCCGCAAGGAGCGGCACCGCGTGGGTAATCGGGATGTAGGCGATCTTTATGACCTGCTTCTCCTCCGGGGCCTGCGCCTCAGGCGCCGCCTTGGCATCCACATTCTGCGAAGGTGCCGCAGCATCCTTGCCGCATCCGGTCATAAGGGCACCCGCGCATACCATCGCAGCTACTGCTGAAAGCAGTGTGAATTTTCTTCTTAATTCCATCCGAGTTCCCTCCTTCTGTCCTCAATATCCTTTATGATTTCTGCGGCAAGCTTCCCCGCATCAGTGTCAACCTTCATCTCCGAACCGAGAATTTCCTTCGTGCCGGTTGCCATGAATCGCTCGACGTTCACAGAGCCCTGAACCGGCGCGTAGACGCAGTGGTAGGAGTTGAGCCCCAGGAGCCTGAAGGCGAGCGCGGCGCAGAGGCCCTTCTCGTTCGACCACTCCGGGCTCGAGAAGGCGAACGGCAGGCGCTTCAGAGGCTCACCGAGGCGCTGCGAGAGCGCGCTGAAAAGCCCAGAGGCCCTCGCGTTGTCGAGGCACTCGCCCATGTGCCACACAGGAGGCAGGCCGCGGAGGAACTCCTTCAAAGTGTCTCCGGTGTACTCGAGCGCCTTCTCCGAGCAGTAGCCGAGCTTCAGGAGCGGGAACGACGCGCAGCCGTTCGTGAGCACCAGGATGTTGTGGCTGATAAGCTCGGAGGCGACGGTGACAATCGCCTTCTCGTAGATCTGCCTGGGGTTCGAGCAGCCCACCAGGTTCACGATGCCCCTTACGCGGCCGTCCTTTATCGCGTCCGCGAGCCCGGCGATGGTGTAGAACTGGTCGATGAACTCGACGGAGAAGCCGATTTCGGCCTGAACCTCATAGTCCGGGATGCTTCTGGGCACTCCCTCCCTCTCGAAGTGCGCCGCGATGGCGCGGGTCAGGATCTTCTCCGCAAGCTCATGGATCTCACTTATGTTGGAGTGGTCATGCTTGAGCTCATAGTGCTCGGCGTCAGGAAGCCTCGCGGAGTCGCTTGTCGTGATGACCGCGGTCCTGAAGCACTTCGCGACATTCATGATGGTCGGGAAGACATCCTGCACGTCAGCGACCCAGAGATCGAGCGCTCCGGTGCCGAGAACCAGCTCGGCGCCCGCGGCGTTCGCGAGCGGAACGACCCCGTAGTCGCGGTACATCGCGGAGAGCCCCGAGCAGCAGATGCCGTAGAACTCCATGCCGGCAGCGCCAGCGGCCTTTGCCTTCGCCTGCCACTCCGGGGTTCTCCCGAGGCGCACTATCTCGCTCACAAGAAGCGGCGAGTGCCCGTGGACGGCGACGTTCACCGTATCCTTGCGGAGAGCGCCGACATTGACGCGGGTCTTCGCGCGGACGGGAAGCCCGAACAGGCTGTCCATCGCGATTGAGGAGCCGAGGCAGCTGCTCCAGGCAAAGGCGATGCCGGTCCGGAGGAACTGCTTCATCACGTTCTTCCAGTCGCCGTCAGTTCCGGTCGTCGTGCGATGGAGGCTCTCGAACACCTCGTGGTAGGTGCCTATCGGGAGGATGCCGAGCTTCTTCCAGGTCTCGAGGCGCTCCTTGGGGGCGAATGCCGCGATGGCGTGGTGCTCAGAAGGTACAGTCCTTGAGAGGTCCTCGAGGAGGTAAGTGGCTACCTTCTCCGCGAGCTCGTCGAGGGGAAGCGACGGATCAAAGCCGAACTTCGCGGCAGTCGCCCTCACCTTCTGCTCGCCGAGTATCGGGAGATCCACCTTGTGCTGCGCGGCGAGGAGGAGCGCGAGCATCGACTCCCTGCCTCTCGCGCCGTGGGCTGCCGTACCGGATGCGAGGTGGCGGAGGAGGTTCCTTGCCACAATCAGGTCAGCATCGGCTCCGCAGACGCCTCTGGGAGAGCGCTTCGTGATCTTGCAGGGCCCCATGAAGCAGTTCTTGCAGCAGATGCCGGCCATGCCGAAGACGCACTGCGGCTGCTGGCTGTCAAAGCGGTCAAAGACGGTCTCGATGCCGCGGCGCTCCATGTTGAGAAGCATCTCGCGCACAGCGGGATCAGGCGTCTGCTCGATCTGCTGCTGCTTGTTCGGGAAGGTCCTGCGGTAGGCGCCGACTGCCGAGGTGTAGTCCGCGACATTCATCTGGTCATGATGGTGGTGATGGCCCTCGTGGTCATGTCCGTGGTCGTGATCATGGTCATGGTCGTGATGGTGCTCATGGTCATGGTCGTGATCATGGTGATGCTCATGATCATGCTCCGCACCGTCATGTGCATCATCTGACGGAGCAGCATTTCCGGAAGTTGCGGCTGCCGCAGCCTTCTCCCTCGCCCTCCGGAGAGCTGCCGCTACTGCGGCGCTCTTTGGTGACTCAGAACCAGCCGCTGAAGCCTGCCCCTCAGTTCCGGGAGCCTGCGCGCTGTCTGCAGCCACATCATTTCCTGCGGCCGCGGCCTTTTCCCTTGCCCTTCTGAGCGCTGCCGCAACAGCGGCATTCTTTGCTGATTCTGAATTGCTCATAATAACCTTCTATTCTGGTAGGAATAATGGTATTATAAACATGCAAAAGCAGAAATCAATAATTCCTATCTGATTTATATGAAATAAATTTCAGAGACAGAAACAGCGGCCATTCAGGATCATGCCAGTGAGGAAGGCGGAAATGCCGGACTGATATAATCAGGCAAGGCTTCTTTTCACGGGCGGTCTCTTATGTCTCTCAGGCTGATCAGTAGCAATACTTCCATCGCGGCGGTGAATGCCGCTGCCATTTGCTGACAAGACAAGGTTCATTCATCTCCTGGAGGAGGATCCTGACCGCAAGGCATGTGTTTTCCTGCGCCCCTGGCGCTTCGGGAAGACGCTCTTCACTGACATGCTCCTGAGCTACTACGACCGCGCCATGAGAGAGAGCTTCGATGAGACCTTCCGTGGCACCTCTGTCCATGGGCACCGGACTCCGCTTGCCGGGAGCCTTTGCTGCGTCAGGCTTGACTTTTCCCAGGTGTCAGGCTGCACTGAGCAGGCAAAGAGCAGCTTTATCAGGGAGCTTGCCGGCGCGCTCAGGGATTTTACCGAGCGCTACCCTGAGCTCGGGCTTCCCTGCAGCGCGCTGAAAACAGAGCTTTATGAGGAGCCGGCCGGGCTCATGAAGGAGTTTGTCGCGAACTTCCGCAGCCGCTCACCCGGAAAGGAACGGCTCTTTGTCATCATTGACGGCTACGATCACTTCGCCAACAGTATTCTTGCGCGGAATGCAGGGGCGTCAAAGGAAACATCTTCCGCAGCAGAGTGTCCCCCGGGCTTCATCAGGCAGTTTTACGCCTTTCTCAAGGAGGCCTTCGGCGGGGTACGCGGGAGGCCAATTTCGCGCATCTTCATTTCCGGAGTCTCCTCAGTGTCACTTGACTCGCTGATATCAGGCTTCAACATCGCAGCCAATATCAGCAATGATCCACGATTCAATGCCATGGCCGGCCTCACTCGTGAGGAACTCTCGGAAATCATCGACGAGACCGTGGATTTTAGTGAGCTCAACGGGCTGACAAAGGAGAAGATCCTCCAGGTCATGGAAAGCCGCTGTGGCGGGTACGCATTCTCATTTCAGGCATGTGAGAGGATCTTCAATCCGGACATGTGCCTGTCATTCCTTAAGGATCTGACATCCGCAAAAGCCATGCCTGAGAGTCTGCTCACGGAGAGCGCCGGAGCGGATCCAGTCAGGCTTGAGGCAATTCTAAGGCTCGCTGCCCCGGATGCCAGGGAGGAAATTACCGGGCGCATTCAGAAACGTGAGGAGATTACGGCAGATCCTCCCGTGGCGCTTAGCATCAGCCAGAGAGGCTTTCTGAATTACAGCCAGGCTGTCTCGCTCCTGATGTACTACGGGTATCTGACCATCGCTCCGCAGAATGAGAGAGGCTCAAACAAAGTCATGTACCGGTGCCCGAATGAGGCTTGCTATCAGGTTTTCAACAGGTATGCGGAGAGCCGCAGCGGCCGGAAAGAGATCCGCCGCACAGACCTTTGACAAACGGTATCTGCCGGCCAGCAGAATATAGTTAAGGACATTTACGAAGAGCCGGCCGGCAATGCATTCCGGTCAAGGCAGTTCACACACAGCATAAAAAAAGTACAGCCCTTAAACCATATCTGTCGTTTGTGCTTTAATATAAGAGATGCAATCAAAGAGGATATGCTCATGGCAGCGGTGTCAGCAGCAGGGAAACGGCTTCGTCCTGCCCCTGGAAAGGAGAATTTCCGGGATCTCATCGAAGGCGGCCGTTACTACGTCGACAAGACGCAGTATCTCAGGACTATTTTTGAGTATGACAGCGACAGGCTTCTTATGCTGCGCCCGAGGCGCTTCGGCAAGACGCTGATGATGAGCACCATCAAGTCTTTCTTTGAGATGAACTATGAGAATCCCGGGGACACCTCAGTGCAGCAGGAGCTTTTCAAAGGGCTTGAGGTCATGAAGGACACTGAGTTCTGCAGAGAGCATATGGGACAGTATCCAGTCATCTCACTCACGCTCAAGGACACAGACGGTCTGGATTTCAGGAACGCCTGCGGACAGCTGGGAGATACCATATGGCGACTTGCCCGCAGGTTCACCTGGCTCAGGAACAGCATGGTTCTGACAGCTGAGGACAAGGAAGCATTCTCCATGCTGCTTGACCGTAAAATGCTCTGCTCCGGCAGCAATGACGCCATAACCACCCTTCAGTCATCGCTCATTACCCTTTGCAGTGCATTGTTCTGGCACACTGGCAGAAAGCCTGTACTCATGATTGACGAGTATGATGTGCCCCTCCAGAAAGCGGCCATGGGTGGTTACTACGAGCAGATGAGCCAGGTGATCGGCCCCATGCTAAGCAAAGCACTGAAATCCAGTGATTACGTTTCCAGAGGAATACTGACCGGATGCCTCAGGGCAACGAAAGAAGGCATCTTTACAGGCCTCAATAACTACTCAGTCAACTCTGTGCTCTCAGACGATGACAGCCTGTCCGCGGCATTTGGCTTCACGCCGGAGGAGGTCCAGTCCATGCTCTCCTACTACGGACTTGGTGATCTCTATGACCGGGCCAGGGCATATTACGATGGCTACCGGATTGGCTCTAGGGAAATCTTCTGCCCCAGGGACGTGACATGCTACGTATCTGATCTCCTGAAGCCGCGCGCCAGCGGCCCGGAGTCATTTGCCCCTCCGGCCTACTGGAACAATACCAGCAACAGCAGGATCATCACGCAGTATATGCCAAACCTGGACAATTCACAGGCCATCATGCTTCAGGATCTGCTTGATGGCAGAAGCGTTGGCGTAAGAGTCCATGAAGATATGAGTTACGGCGACTTTGATCTCAGTGACGCCGGTCAGTTCTGGAATCTGCTTGTCTACACCGGATACCTGACGCTTGATAAAAGAGGCACAGACGATGTTTACTGTTTCCGCATTCCAAACGCAGAGATCCGAAAATGCTTTGACTCAAACATAATGGCCTATTACCACAAGAAAGGCGGAGCATATTTCGAAAACTACTCCAAAGCCATTGCTGAGGCACTTCTTGACGGCAGTGCCGAGAGACTTTCTTCAGCGCTGGACGACGCGCTGCTCACCTTTGTGTCTGCCCGCGACGTCGCCTGCAAAGAGCCAAAGGAAAACTACTATCACGGCCTGCTCAACGGAATAATTCTTTCAGCCGGCGACCTGTTCAAGGATCATTCATCCAATACAGACAGCGGTGACGGTTACGCCGATATTACCCTCCGCTCAGCCAAGCACAATGTTGCCGTTGTCATAGAACTCAAGTATGCAGCGTCACGCGCTGAGCTCAAGGACAAAGCTCGTGAGGCGCTGAGGCAGATTATTGACAAGGATTATGCTGAGGCTGTCAGAGATGACTCTGTCCATAGAATTTTCGGGTTCGGCATCGCATTCTTCCACCGCAAGTGCGCTGTAGAGGCAGCTGAGCTGCCGCTCTGATCCAGGATGAAGCTCAGAAAGAACGGAAGACAGTGCAGAATGAACGGCACGGCGCAGTGATGATACGCCGTGCCTGCAGTGTGGCTGCAAGACCTTTATCCCCGTGCGGCAGCGCTGACACCCTGAATCTCAGCCCTTATCTCCTTTGCCGCCTGAACAAGGTTCCTGAGCGAGAGGTGTGCCTCCTCCTTACGCCTCGTTTTGAGGCCGCAGCCAGTGTTGCCAGGACCTTAAGCGCAGCACACATGGGTGTGGATCCTGGGCTCTGGCCTGACTCCAGAGGATGCCAGGCGAAATGACAGGATGGCAAAGCTCAGGGAATCCCTGTACCAGTCCTCCTTTCGAGAAGAAGCCGGACATGCGGCGTTCCGCAGGCTGATGCGCTGCCCGCTCATGGCACATTATGGCACAATTTATGCATGCTATATAGAGATCCATACCTCGCGTCTATGTCTCCTCCGCGAACAGCTCGTTCCGGTATTTCCGGTAGACCGCGTCCATCGTAACAAGCGACCTGTGGCAGTCAAGTCCCTTGTGTCCCCGGCGCCAGGAGCGGTACAGCTCCACGAACTCCTGTTTGGGGATAATCCCGCGCGCGGCAAGGCCAAACAGCTTCCTGAGCCTCCGCCTCTCGCGCGTCAGCGATTCCCGGCAGGGACGCCTTATTACCCTTCCTTCAGGCGTCAGGCTGTACTTTACCTTGCAGAAGGTGAAGCCCTGCCGGAGCGGCGTGATATGAGTCTTCCTCTCGCTAATGAAAAGCCCGAGCGCCGCCGCCTCGCGCCTGATGCCCGCAAGTACCGACTCCAGGAAGTCCCTGTCCTGATGGATGATGTAGATGTCGTCCATGTAGCGCCCGTAGTATTTGCAGCCCCTGACACACTTGCAGTAGTTGTCAATCGGCGTCGGGTAGAAGACTCCGGCAACCTGCGAGATGGGCGCTCCGATGCCGATGCCCCGCCGGAGGATGCACCTCCCGGTCTTCTCTTCCGGTGGAACCGCACTGTCCTTCAGCGAGTCGAACGGCACTTTGTCAAAGTCAGTCTCGGTGTAGGAGACGTCAGGCGCGTAGCGGGAGAGCAACATGTAAAGGAGCGACCTAATCTCCGGACTCCTGACTTTATCATCAATGGCGTCCACGAGCCGGTCGTGCGGGATGTTGTCAAAGAACTTCGCGAAGTCGGTCTGCAGAATGAAGCCTTCGCTGCCGTAGTGCCGGCAATACTCACCGAGATGCCTCACTAGCCTCGCTCTGGTGAATGCCATGCCCTTCCATTTGACGCTTGCCCCATTGTCGTAGATTAGGTATTTCCGGAGCGCCGGGATGAGCACGCTGTCGCAGAGGTCATGCTGCAGGACCATGTCCGCGGGAGCGAGGGCCCTGATGAGCCTCCGGTGGCCGCGCTCAGAGACGGTGAAGATATTCTCTTCCTGCTGCCGGTAAGTGCCGGTCAGAATCTGCCTTCTGAGGCTTATGGCAAAGCGGAGGCGGTCGGTTGTTATGCGCTGCACGCCAGTTTTCCAGCCGGAGGAGCGCTCGAGCTTACGGACTGCACTGAGAATGCTGTTGATGTCCGCGAGCGCGGAAAAGGGCGCACTGCAGTGTAGGTCAGCTGACGTATCAGGAGCCGTCAGTGCGCATTTTCGCCTTTCGGCAGGACTGCCTCTCCTGCCCTGCATGACCGGATCGGGATTTACCCTACACATAGCCCGGCCAGATTGCATAAGGGGCGGACCCCATCGTTCGCGTTCGACGCGTTGTTGGCGTTCGCGTTGACGCCGTCGTCGTTGTCGTTGACATTCGCGAAGTTCGATGAGGACCCACAGAGACAGACCATCCTCATTTTACACCTTCCGGAGCTCCCTGTAACGTTTATTGTCAGATTTTCTCCAGCCCTTGATGAGGGCCGTCTCCTTATCGACCTCATCAAGGAAGGGTGCGTACCGCGTAATGTCTACAGGCAGCACGCTCATGGAAAACTCCAGCTCCTGGTAAAGCTGCGCGCAGCACGCGATGGCGGCGTCCTGGTGCTTCCTGCGGAGCTCCGCGTCAGCAAATTCTGCGGGGTAGATGGAGTTTGCCGCCGTTACATGAAGAACAAGCTGGCGCAGAATCTCAAACAGACTGTTACGGATTTTCCCAATCAGCCATGAGGGCCATTCGGCGTCAGCCTTCGATAGCCCGTACTTCTCGGCAATCGCGAGGAAAATCTGAGCGTCCTCTGGTGACATGCCCTTTGTCTCAAGCTGCAGCTCGCGGACCTTGGGCCTTACCCCGAAGTCATGGAGCATCAGCAGCGTGATGTCTCTGCGGAGCCTCTGCGCCGTGTGGAGCACCTCGAGCTTCGACTCGCTGCGGAAACGTTTAATAACAGTCATGTGATTTTATGTCTTTTGCCGCGCTGAAGCGCGGCAGATTAAAGATTATACGAGCAGGGCGAAGGGGCGGACCCCATCGACCGCGATCGACGCGCCGTAGGCGACCGCGACGACGCCGTCGCCGTCGACGACGACAAGCGCGAAGTTCGATGACGACCCAGAATCCACATCACTCACCCAATACCACATATTCTGTCCTCTGAGTTCCGGATGAAGGCTGAAAGCAGCAAGCTGCTCTCCGCCCATGCATTTGTCTTTGATGTAGTAGGACCAATCAAGGCCACTACTCGGCAGCGTCTGCCCGAAAACCATTGACAGCGTCATCAGCCTGCAGGTGCAGGAGAGAGGGTCAGATGACCTGCCAGAACCGTCAAAGCTGCACTTCAGGAGGTGTGCATGTAGGACCCGGCATAGCCGCCCGCATTGGTGTTAGTGGGGTTCATGTAAGTGTCAAAGACCGGAGTCTCAGGCACGATGACCGCGTGGTGGGTTGTTACACTGGGACTTCCATGGTTTATGGCGGCATCGAGGTCAGCGATGACGAACTTAACCTCGTATGTGCTGGTTCCGGTGTTGGCAACACCAGGCACTGTAATCGTCTTCCTGATGTAGTCGCCCGGGAAAATGTCATAGAACGTGCCGTCGGCAACGCTCGCGCTGAAGCTGCCGTCGTCAAATGCGGCGGTAATGTCCTCGCCGCGGTAGAAGCGGCGGTGGGAGTCCGCTCCGTCAGGGACGCTGGCAAAGACTCCGCTCAGGCTGCGGCGGCGCCTCTGTGACGGTGCCTGACGCTGAGAAGTGCCGCCATGAGCGCTCCCGCCTCCCTGCGTGCCGCTGCCGCTCTGCGCGCGTCTTCTTCCCTGCCCTCCTGCGTTCTTCTGCACCGCCTCAAAGCCATTGTCGCCGGGCTCAGTTACAGAGGAGGCGATGCCGAGGGCGAAGGAGATTGAGTCCACCGCGTAATCAGCGAACTCCTGCTTGAAGCTCTTCTCGCTTGCCAGGGACTCCTTGAGGCTGTCGGCAAATTTCAGGTACTCATCGTCGCTTTCCTCTGTCGCATAGCGGCAGAGGTCCTTGCCGCACTCGCCAGTGGCGATGGCCTTCATAACCTCCCTCACTGCGGGATAGTCATCAAAGGCCCTGTAGTCCGCCAGGAAGGACATCAGCCTTTTTTCCTGAATGACGCTGACGCCGAACTGCCTGATGACCTTCCGCAACGCTTCCTGAAGCTTCATGCCCTGCCCCTCTGTGTCTTAATGCCCGGACGCCGCGGCCCGGGCCTCATGCTCCGTACATTCCGGAAAGAATGACGTAATGCAAATTTTATGCCAGATAATATCAAACCATGAGCAAAGAAGGCCCGCTGACAGGAGGCCTTCCCTGTTCACTATATGTCATATCCTGATTGTAAGCCTTAAGCGCTGAATCATCAACCTGACAGAGCGCACAAAGCGCGCAAAATATTTCTGGCGTAAAAGCCTGTTATTTCATAACAGATTGTTTCAGCCTGTCAGTGAGCAGTAAATTTTTTAATTAGTCTCTCCCCATTTTTTGCCTTTTTTTATCAATAACTCAAAGCACCACTGATCGTCAATAAGCTAATTTGTAAAAATGTGTGCCAGGGATCA
>ONIT01000043.1 GCA_900317945.1 uncultured Pseudomonadota bacterium | reverse complement strand
GGCGGCCCTGATTGAGCTCCTCCGTGCTGAACTTCTGGAGCAGTCCCTTCGCCCACTCACTGCTCCACCAGTTGGGAAGCAGGTCCAAATATTCAGCATTGTTCATCTTCTGCGCCTTCTTTTTTGGGGTAAATTTTGGATATTTTAAGTGAAATCGCGATCTCCCGGAAAAAACGGCCAGATTCTGCTCAGTTTCCGGATGGCGCCGGTGAACGGGGATGATCCAGAGCGGATGGCGCCATAGGATGGGAAGGGAACTTCCTCCGGATCAGCGCTTCTCAATCCACTCAAGAATGTCCTTCGCCTCGGAGTTTCCGTGCCCGACGGACCTCTTTATCCACCTGTGGACCTCCGAAAAGTCCTGCGCGACGGCTTTGCCCTCCGCGTAAATCAGGCCGATCATGAGCTCAGCCTGGGCAGACCCCTGCTCCGCGGCCTTCCGGAAGAGCCTGAGCGCTTCTTTGTGGTCCTGGGGAACCGCCTTGCCCTCATAAAAGATATTCCCCAGCACGAGCGCTGCCTCGGCGTTCCCGAGATCCACAGCCCTTCTGAGGAGCCTTATGCTCTCGGCGCAGTCCTCCTCACTGCCCGGCCCGCCACGGAGCACGCGGTCAAAGTGAAGGCAGCCCAGCGTATAGATCGCCTGATCATCATCCTGCCCGGCGGCTTTCTGCAGCCATCTGACCCCCTCGTCCTCGTCAGCGGCTGTGCCCTGCCCTTTGAGGTACATGAGGCCAAGCGAGCACTGCGCGTGCCTCTCGTCCTTCTCCGCGGCCATCCGGTACCATTTAAGTGCCTCTTCATCAGAAGCCTCCACACCCTGGCCGCTCTGGTACATGCTGCCCAGTTTGAACTCCGCGATGGCGCTCCCCTGCTCCGCGGCCCTGCGGAACCACCTGAGCGCCTCAGCACAGTCCTGCCCGGTGCCCTCGCCGTCCAGGTACATGCTCCCCAGGGCGGACTGCGCTTCGGCACTGCCCTGCTCCGCGGCCTTCAGGTACCATGTTCTGGCCAGCGCGTAATCGTTCCCGATGCCGAGCCCGGACTCATACATGGAGCCGAGGCGGTACTGTGAGGGAACATGCCCGAGCTCGGCGGCCTTCCGGCAGTACCTGAGGGCCTCGGTGTAGTTCTGCCTGACGCCGCGGCCGTAATAGTATTTATCCGAGAGGAACACGAGCTCCGCGATCTCCTCCTCGATGGCCATCTGGCCATCCTGGCTGACTGAGGAATCAAAGCCGTGCTCCGTGGGCTCGTCAACTGTGGAAATGAGAGACAGGGCAAAGGCGACGGAGTCAGCGGCGTAATCCGAGAACCCATTCCTGAAATGGCGCTTCCCGGCAAATGAGCTTTTGAGGCTGTCCGCGAAAGACTGATACTCGCAGCCGGCCCCGCCTCTGCCGCAGAGCTCCTTCGCGAAGCCGTCTGCGACAAAGGCGCTCAGGACCTCCTTCATGTCGGGGAACTCCTCAAAGGCCTTATAGTCTGAGAGAAGCGGGATCAGGCGCTCCTCAAAGAGGACTTCCGTGCCGAAATCGCGGACGATCTGCCGCAGAGCTTCATGAAGTTTCATATCAGGACTCCTGACTGTGGTATTGAGTGTTAGGGAGAGTCAGCCCGCCGCAGGCTGTGCTACTTTTTGCGCCCGAGGAACCAGATGAGGCCGCCTGCAGCAGCGGCAGCGGCGGCGGCAATCCAGCCAGCGGATGACCCTGACTCACCGCTCTCAGAGCTGCCGCTCCCTGAGGATGAGCTCTTCTCTGCCGCGGGGCTCTTATCAGCCGCTGGCGCCGGCTTCTCATAGGGATCATAACCGTGATCTGAGGGCTCAGTGACATCTGGGATGATGCCCATGGCGAACTCAATGCTCTCAACCGCGTAGCTGGCAAAATCCTTTTTGAAGTGCTTCTCAGAGACGAGGGATTTGCGGACGGTCTCAGCATATGAGAGGAACTCAGCGTCATCTCTGCCCTTGCTCCGGCTGCTGAGCTCCTTTCCGAAGCCGCCGGAGAGGATCTCCTTCATGACGTCCTTCATGGCAGGGAAGTCATCAAAGGCCTTGTAGTCAGCAAGGAGGGACATCAGGCGGCTTTCCGCAAGCACAGGCGTGCCGAACTGCCTGATGATTTTCTGCATTGCATCGTGCAGCTTCATTTAAGGCTCCTTATCAGGCAAAGAGGGGGAAAAACATGAATCCTGACTGATTTTCATTGCGCTACTATTTGTTTAACAGCCGCTTTAGCCAGGAAGAACCGCCTTTTTTGCCTATAGCTTTCAGAAGCTTGGCATCGATGGACTTCAGGGCCTTTCTGTTTCCGTTCTCCGCTGACGAGCTGAAGAACATGAATGCCAGGTTCAGATCTGCCTTGACCCCGTTCCCATCGCGGTACATTTCACCGAGACGGTACTGAGCCTGCGCATTCCCCTGGCTGGCTGCCTTTTTGAACCATTTGAGCGCCTCCACATAATTCTGTCCGGGGCAGTCCTCTGCGAAATACAGTTCTCCAAGGCCGACCTGGGCAGCCGCGTCTCCCTGATCCGCGGCCTTCCGGTACCACTTCTCAGCCTCCAGAAGGTTCTGCTCCGCGCCTATTCCGCTGCTGTACAGATAGCCAAGATGACGCTGGGCCCACCTGTTTCCCTTCTCAGCAGCCTCCCGGTACATCTCAAGAGCGGCCTCGTCATTCTGTGATATGCCGGTACCGTACTCATACATTGAGCCAAGGCGGTACAGGGCAGGGGGATAGCCCTGCTCAGCGGCCTTATGGAACCATCTAAACGCCTCAGTATTGCTCTGTACGCCGCCTTTGCCATAGGCATAGATTAAGCCCAGGGAGTACTGAGCCTCTTTTGATCCCTGATCAGCAGCTTTCTGGTACCACTTCTCAGCCTCAGCATAGCTCTGTTCAACACCGTTTCCAGCCTCGAACATCCCGGCAAGCCTTCTCTGAGACTCAGCATCTCTCTGATCCGCGGCCTTCCGGTACCAATCAGCAGCCTCTGCATAATTCCGCTCAACGCCCTGTCCCTGGGAGTACATCAGGCCGAGCTGATACTGGGCTCTGACATTGCCATTATCCTTATCTGCAGCCTTGCGGTACCACTCCGCGGCAGTGGAGTATTTCTGCTCAACGAAGTACCTGTCGCCCAGCACAAGCTGCGCATCAGTATTTCCATTCTCGGCAGCCTTCGTGTACCACTTAACAGCCTCGTCTTCATTCGCGCTGACGCCGCGGCCCTCAAAGTACCTCTTGCCAAGCTCAATCTGCGCATCGGCATTTCCTTTCTCGGCGGCCTTCCGGTACCACTCAAGAGCCTCGCTGTCATTCTGGCTGACTCCGGTCCCGTTTTCATAGAGCCAGGCAAGCTTCAGGTAGTCACTGGGATCTCCAAGCTCTGAACGGAGCTTAATGAGTTTGAACTCAAGCTTTTTCTTCTCGAGGCTGTCAGGAGCATCTGAGCCGCCCTTCTTGAGAGCATCGATAGCTCTTTGGACATTCTCGCACTGCCACCCGACAAGACCGTTCAACACAGACTTGAGCCTCTCCTCATCGACAGGCTTAAGCCTCTCCTCGTCGAAGCAGCACACCACGGACTTGTCGTCCTTGCTGCCGTGCACTCCCAGCTCGCGAAGCGTGCTGTCAAGCTCGCTCTTTACCTCATCCGGGGAGGATCTCACAATCTTCTTCAGGATCTGTACATAGAAGTTGGCAAGGTTGCTGTCCTCGCCGAAGGAATCATCGATTCCGTCAGATGCGAGGAAGACTGCGAGGGGGAAGGTGTTCCTGCCGCCATAGCAGTACCTGAACTCATTTATGGCGTTAGTGTCGCAGATGGAGGTTGTGGTGTTCAGGAAGCACTCTTTATCCTCGGGGACAGGCTCCTCCCAGCTGAGACCGTCTTTACCAGAAGAGAAGGAGATGCATTTCCCGTCGCCGATATGAAAGGCAAACCAGTAGCTCTTTGTCTGCACAAAGCAGATGAGCGTGCAGCCGTAGGTCTTCTCAATCCCGGTACGGTTGCCATCCCCGTCGGTCTTCTCAAATGCCTCAATATGCTCCTGAGGAACTTTCCCCCTTTCTTTGTCTGAAACAGGGTTTGCCTTGGCGTGGCTCACGACATGCTCACGCCAGTCAAAGATTATGGAAGCAAACAGCTGCCGGAACAGGGCATCGCGGACATCGCTCCTGCCGGACTTTTTCTTTTCAGCCTCTGCGGCCGCTGTCCCAAGCTGTGTGAACGGAGCATCACGGAAGAGGCTTTCGTCAGCGTTTCTGACAAACTCCTCAGCGCATTTCCTCGCTGCGGCAGAGGCTGCACGCGCACCGACCTCGCTCCGGAAATAGCGATCCCCGCCATGCCCGTCACAGACAACACCGATGGTTATAAAGTCAGTGGACTCCGCCAGGCTGCAGTCCTGCCGCGGTTTCCCGGCAGCAATGTGGCTTTCTCCAGTACAGGAGCTCTGTATTGCTTCCATAGGCAGGATCAGTTCCAGTCGTCGTAGTTGTCACTGCTTGTTGCAGTTCCGGACTCGGTGCCTGACTCAATTCCACCAGTATCCTTTGTCTCATCCTTTATAAGCCTGATCGTCGTCTCCTGCTTGGTGGTGTCGCCGGTTGAGCTGCTCTGGCTTCCGACCTGGGATGAGGTTACAGCCACAATCCTGATCATCTTCTTCAGGGCATCGATGTTGTGGACGGTGAACACTGCCTCGCTGGTGCCGGTGAACTGGGCAAGCTTCTCCTTGTTCGCGTCATCGCCGATGGCAATGGCAATTTTGATTGCATGGCTGAACCACTTGTTCTCCTGCAGCTTGGCAAGCCCTGAGTCAAAGTCATCAGTAGGCTCTCCGTCTGAGAGGAGGATGATCGCCGGTGCATAGGAGCCGCTCGCTGACTTCATGAAGCCGTTCTTGGAGAGCTTGCTGTTGAGCTCCCTGCATGCCTCGCCCAAATCAGTGGGGCCCATGGCTGAGACGTCCTGCCAGACAAAGTCTGATGCCAGCATAGGCTCATCGTAAACCCAGCTGGTCCCGCTTGAGAACTGAAGCGCGGCAACCTTGATCTCAGCGTCAGGATTGGCGTCTGAAATATCATTGATCATCGGGAGGACTTCCTGGATAGACTCATTTACGGCGCCGATCTTCCTGCCGTCCATGCTTCCCGAGGTATCGACCATAAAGAAAAGGGTCATTGTCCTGCGGGGTACTTCTACGGTTTCATCCAAAAGTGACATATCAGTTCTCCATGTTGCTAGTTATTTATGATTTCAGCACTGCAGTCTGCGCTGAATTGCTTCCATAGACGTAATCAATCCCAGCCGCAGTAGGGGGTCTTGTTTGTCTCAGAATCGGGACAATCCAACATCACAGGCTCAGCTGGCTTTGGATAACTTATGGGAGGATCAATTGTCACAGGCTCAGCTGGCTCAGGATCACCTGACCCAGAACCGCTGCCCTGCAGCGCGCCTTTAATCTCTTTTATTACCGTTTCCGGCTTGGAGTCTCCTCCGGCAGCGCTGCTCTGGCTTCCTACCTGCGAGGAGGTTACGGCAGCAATCCTGATCATCTTCTTCAGGGCATCAATGCTTTGGACAGTGAATACTGCCTCGCTGGTGCCTGTAAACTGGGCAAGCTTCTCCCTGTCCGCATCATCGCCGATAGCAATGGCAATCCTGATTGCGTGCCTGAACCACCTGTTCTCATTTAGTTTGGCAAGCCCATGGTCAAAGTCATCAGTCGGCGCGCCGTCTGAGAGGAGGATGATCGCCGGTGCATAGGAGCCGCTCGCCGACTTCATGAAGCCGTTCATGGAGAGCTTGCTGTTGAGCTCCATGCATGCCTCGCCAAGATCAGTGGTGCCAATGGCAGATACGTCCTGCCAGACAAAGTCAGATGCCAGCCTGGGCTCATCGTATACCCAGCTTGTCCCGCTCGAGAACAGCAGAGCTGCAACCTTGATTTCAGCATCAGGATTGGCGTCTGAAATATCACTGATCATAGGAAGAACTTCCTGGATAGACTCATTGACAGCGCCAATCTTCCTGCCTTCCATGCTTCCAGAGGTGTCGACCATAAAGAAAAGGGTCATTGTCCTGCGGGGTACTTCTACGGTTTCATCCACAAGTGACATATAAAGTTCTCCTTTTATCAGCAATTTCTGATTTCAGCAGTGTAATTTTCTGTGAATTTGATACAGAGCCCTTCCTTCACCGGCATAATTCCCTGAGGCGGCACTGACTTGTCTTTACCACTCGGAGTCTTAACAGACCAGATAGCGGATGACAGGTTCTTAATCATCAGCGTACCCTCAGGATCCTTGGTAACCTCAGCCTCCGGCATGCTGCCCCCGATTGCGATTTTCCTGCCCAGCATCAGAGGAACCGTCCTTGTGCCGTTTATTACGATGACGCTCTTATACAAAGGCTTCTGGCAGCCAGGGCAGACTGCAGGACCTGCCGCTACGCCGGTGAACATTTCCTTCCCGCAGTTCGGGCACCTGACGAGCTGCTCGCTGGCCTCTCTGATTTTTCCTTCCCACACCCCAGCCGGCAGACGGCTCCTCGGGTTCCTGACTCCCTCCTGGCAGAACTCCCGGACAAAGGCATCCTTCAGCACCTTCGGGAAGGAAGGCCAGCTGCGGATGACGCTCTGGTGTATTCCCCTGACCGGTCGGTTGTTTTCGTTCTCAGGATCGAAGATGAACACCGCCCCGCTGCCATAGAGCTTTCTCCTGATCTCATCGGTCAGATACGGATGCTGAGCGGCCGCAGCGCCTTCAAAAGGATGGTTCCCAAAGAACAGAATGAAGAGGATAACGGACAGGGAAAAGCTGTCGCTGCACGCATCAGGAGCGCCTCCGCAGATAACCTCAGGAGCCAGATAGCGGGACAGGGGGCCAGGAGCTGCTGGCCTGCTTTCAGGAGCGCTTTCCCCGGCTGACTCCGGGGCAGCGGCTGCGGCCTCCTGTATATCACCTGCCGGATGCCCACCCTGAGGAGGGTTTTCCCCGCCGCTCACGTGCACCGCGCCGGTTTCAGGCGTAACGACGGTGATGCCGGGATTTCCTTCGCCGGAGGACACAGGAGCCTGGTCCGGCGCTCCCTGCGCCGCGGCTGCAGGCTGGTTTCTCTCAGCTAGATTGTCTCCGCCGATGATCCGGACATCGCCTGATTCAGGGTTAATGAGGACACTGCCGTCAGTGAGATTACTGAAGCAGAAACCTTTCTCGTTCAGCAGCCTGAAGGAGCCGCAGAGCCTCTGCGCGGCTGAGAGCATTGCTGAATATGAGCTGAACCTTGCCCGTCCGAGGAGAACGCTGCCAAGATCTGAAAAGCCCTCGGGAGGGAGGCCGATGAAATACCCCCAGCTGCCGTCATCATTCTTTTCAGTCCGGTACAGAGGCCAGATGAAATAGGCTGACGGGGCTTTGCCGTTGATAATGTTCACGGTTTTTCTGTACAGATCATCTCCGGTGGGCTTCTGGTACCACTTGAGGAGCATATCCCTGCCGTTCAGGCTCACAGGGTATACCAGTCCCTCTCCGACGCGCTCCGGCTTTCCTGTTACAGCCGCGTCTCCCACATTCGGGATAACAACTTTCTGTCCAGCTTCCAATTCCATAGTTTTCCCCGTCTCTGTGCCAGGCTCTCAAGCCTGTCCGGCCATGCCAGGATTTATTACAAAGGACATGTTACTTCATGCTTACATCATAGCACCATGCGGCCCTGCGTACCCCGCCTGAAAAGCCTTTATCTGACTCACCTCACACTTCTCAGGAGATGCTCCGCAGAAGCCCATGCGGCTGCCTATGACGCCGACTTTTCAGCATCCCATTTCGCATACGCGAGCGTCTCCGGAAGCTCCGGCCACCTGTTTTCGCTCCTGAACATCTGCACCAGCCTTTCAGCGGCGGTACTGTTTCCGCTGCCTGCGGACTTCTTGTAGAAGCTGAATGCCTTTCCTGAATCCTTAGGAACGCCATGCCCAAGCTCGTACATCTCGCCAAGGCGGAACTGGGCCTTCTCATTCCCATGCTCAGCGGCCTTTTCGTACCACTGAGCTGCCGCAGTGTCATCCTGGCTGACGCCAAGCCCTTTTTCATACAGCGAGCCAAGACAGTACTGGGCAAGCGCGCAGCCCTTCTCAGCAGCCTTCGTGAACCAGTTCACAGCCTCTCCGTAATCCTGCGTTACGCCCCTGCCATTCCTGAAGAGGAGGCCAAGCGAGCACTGGGACAGGACGTCGCCCTGCTCCGCGGACTTCCTGTAATACTCCGCGGCCTTTGAGAGATCCTGCCCGACACCCTGGCCATTCTCACAGAGCCTGGCAAGCTCCCTCTGTGCCTCCGCGTCGCCCTGATCTGCGGCCTTCCCGAAATGCTCCGCGGCCTTTGCGAAGTTCTGACCGTTCAGGCACATGCGGGCAAGGCTCAGCTCCGCGGCGGCATCGCCCTTTTCAGCGGCCCTGCCGTAATACTCCGCGGCCTTCGAGAGGTCCTGAGGAACGCCACAGCCATGCTCAAGCAGATCCGCAAGCTTTCTCGCCGCTACCGCGTCACCGCTCTCCGCTGCTGCGGTATAGAGGCTCACAGCCTGAGGCAGATCCTGCGGGATGCCCTCGCCTGCCGCCAGGATGTCCGCAAGCTTTCTCCTGGCATCCGCGCTGCCCTTCTCTGCGAGTTTTCTGAGCCAGGTCAGATCGCCTGAATAATTCCCGCCAAGTCCATCAGCGAGACGGTGCATTGACCATTCATCGCCCTGCTCCGCGGCCATCTGGTACCACTTCTGGGCCTCCTCGGGATTCTTCCCGATTGAGAGTCCGCTTTCATAGAGCTCCCCAAGACGGCGCTGTGAGGGAACGTCTCCCTGCAGGGCGGCAAGGCT
This sequence comes from uncultured Pseudomonadota bacterium, assembly GCA_900317945.1. Taxonomy (GTDB): domain Bacteria; phylum Pseudomonadota; class Gammaproteobacteria; order Enterobacterales; family Succinivibrionaceae; genus UBA2810. The sequence goes on along the minus strand of ONIT01000043.1, from coordinate 20,865 downwards.
GTACCACTTCACCGCCTCATCAGTATTCCTGTCCGCTCCGCGGCCGTTCTCATACATGTAACCAAGGCGGCACTGCGAAAGGACATCTCCCTGTCCGGCAGCCTTCTTATACCAGCTGACTGCCCCTGCGGCATCCCGGTCAGCACCCAGCCCGTTCTCATACATGTGCCCGAGCAGGCGCTGCGCTTCGGCATCGCCCTCCTCCGCGGCTTTCCGGCAGAACTTCAGGGCATCATCGTACTTACGCTCAGTTCCGAGGCCGTAGAAATACATGCTGCCAAGCCTGCCCTCTGCGATCACATCGCCATGACCTGCGGCCTTCTGATACCAGGACAGCGCCTCAGCGTCATTCCTCTCCGTGCCATAGCCGGTCTCAAGCATGAGAGCAAGGTTTCTCTCCGCGGCGGCATTGTCCTGCTCCGCGGCCTTCCTGTACCAGGTGAGCGCCTCAGCATACTTCTGCTCCTGGTTCAGCAGATCGCCAAGGAGGTTCTGCGAAGAGGCGTTGCCCTTCTCCGCAGCCTTGCCACTCCACTTTTCGGCTTCAGGGTAATTACGCTCAACCCCGCGGCCCTCATAGTACATGCTGCCAAGCCTTGCCTCTGCGTCAGCGTTTTCCTGCTCTGCGGCCTTGAGGTAACAGCCGGCGGCATATGAGTAATTCCTGGCGACACCCAGGCCCTTTTCATAAAGAGAGCCAAGGGAGTACTGAGCAGGTGCATGGTTCTTCCCGGCAGCGTTTCCATACCACTTCGCGGCAGCCGCGTAATCCTGCCTGACGCCGCGGCCGCTCTCGTAGATGGAGCCCAGGCGGTACTCCGCCTCTGAATAGCCCTGATCTGCGGCCTTCTGATACCAGTAAAGCGCCTTAGCGTCATCCTTATCAGCACCACGGCCATCCGCATACATGGAGGCAAGCCTGGTCTGAGACTCCGCGTCATTCTGATCCGCGGCCTTCTGATACCAGCCGGCTGCCTCAGCGTAATTCTGCTCAGTTCCGCGGCCGTCATAGAACATGTTTCCAAGGCTGCGCTCAGCTACCACATCGCCCTGATCCGCGGCCCTCTTGTACCAGCCAAACGCCTCACCGTAATTCTTCTCAACGCCAAGGCCCTCCTCGTACATGAAGGCAAGGTTCCTTTCCGCGCGGGCATATCCCTGATCAGCGGCCTTCCGGTACCAGTCAAGCGCCACAGCGTAATCCTGACTGACGCCAAGGCCTCCGCAGTAAATCTCTCCGAGGATGTTCTGCGAGGAAGCGATGCCATGCTCCGCAGCCTTCTGGCTCCACTTAAGAGCCTCAGCGTAATCCTGCCCGACGCCGCGGCCCTCGTAGTACAGGGAGCCAAGCATCGCCTGTGCTTTCTTATGCTCGGTCCTGTTCTCTGCGGCTTTCTTACACCAGGAGAACACCTCCGCGTCATCCTGAGCGACGCCTTTGCCATCCTGATATCTCAGGGCAAGGCGGTACTGTGCGTCAGCGCTGCCATTTTCGGCGGCCTTCGTGTACCAGCCCACAGCCTCGGCGTCATTCTGCCCAATGCCGTACGGAGCCCACTCGCCGGTCTCGTACTTGGTGGCAATAATCCTCTGCGACTCGGCGTCATTGAGGTCTGCGGCAGATCTGTACCACTTGACGGCCTCGGCGATGTTCTTCTCGCTGTTCTCGGTGCCAAGGCCGTTCTCGTACATCCGGGCAAGGTTCCTCTGTGCCTCAGGATCCTTCTGCTCTGCCGCCTTACGGTACCAGCTGAGCGCCTCAAAGAGATTGGTCTCAACGCCCTTACCGGTCTCGTAGAGCCTTGCGATATTCCTTTGGGAAACCGGATCTCCCTTGTCCGCGGCCTTCTGGTACCAGCCGAACGCCTCCGAGGGATTCTCCTCTGTGCCGATGCCATGCTCGAACATCCGGCCGAGATTCCTCTGGGACACCGTATCGTCGTGCTCATCGGCAGCAGTGCGGTACCACTGCAGGGCCTTCTCGAGGTCTTTCTCCGCGCCGCGCCCTTCCTCATACATCTGGGCAAGATTTCTTTCGGCCTCGACCTCACCCAGCTCGGCGGAGAGCTTCGCCTCCCTGAAGGCGATCCTGTCAAGATCCTTACGGGCCTTTTCAATGTCGGCCTGCCAGTACTTCCTCTGCTGGGCCATGGCAGCGGTAACCGGGGCTGAAGAGCTTAGGGATGCGGAGAGCTTGGCATTCAGCTCATCAAGCCTTATAACCATAGTCTTCCTGTCGTCCCGGACCTTCTCACGCTGCCACTCGATGAGCGTGTTGACACCGGACTTCAGCGCCTCGTCGTCATAACAGCACACCACGGACATGTCGTCCTTGCTGCCGCGCCTGCTGAGCGCAGGAAGCGTATCGTCAAGCTCCTTCTGGGCAGCGTCAGTGGAGTACCTGCCAAGGAGCTTCAGTATGTTGACATAGAAATTCGCCATGTCGGCAGGGTTGGGGAGGGAATCGTCTATTCCGTCGGAACCCAGGAATACCGCGAGGGGCAGCGTGTCCTTTCCGCCATAGCAGTACCTGAACTTGTCGAGGGCCTCCGGATCACAGAGCGAGGTTGTAACGTTCCTGAAGCACTTCTCATCCCAGGGCACCGGCTCGCTGGACTCGATGCGCCCGGAATCAACAGACAGGGCAACGCATTTACCGTCCCCGATGTGGAAGGCAAACCAGTAGGTCCTGGTCCTCGCGAAGCACATGAGCGTGCAGCCGTAGGTCTTCTCGATGCCTATGCGGTGTCCCTCACTGTCAGTGTTTTCAAACGCCGCAACCTGCTCCGGGAGCTTTTCCCTTTCCTCAGGAGTTGCCGGACGTTTCGCATCCTCGAGGATCCTCTCATGCCATTTGCAAATAATGGAGGAGAAGAGCTGGCGGAACAGGGCGTAGCGCTCATCGCCTATGCCCGAGCCGTTCTTTTCCCTTTCCGCGGCCACGGTTCCGCACTGGGTGAGCGGGGCACCGGAGAAAAGGCTCTCATCGGCAGACTGGACAAACTCCCGGACGCACTCCAGTGTGGCCTCGACGGCTGACTTTGAGCCGACATCGCTCCGGAAATAGCGGTCACCGCCATGTCCGTCGCTGACAATGCCGATAGTATATGAATCAGTGACTTCCGCCTGGCAGTAGTCCTGGCAGACCTTGCCTGATACCTCGTGACTTGCGCCTTTGCACCTGCTGAATATTGCTTTCATTGTCAGCGATTGCTCCCCTGTTGATTCTGTGATCTGCGGGCCCGTGGCTGTGAGAGCCGCCGCTCCGCAGTGAGCCGCTCTGCTGTCTGGAGCTTTGCCGCAGGAGCCGGTGCTGCCCGGTGCACGCTGCGGCAGGTAGGTATGGTTTTCCCTGAACTGTTCCCGAACGCAGCCTGAGCCTTTCATTCAGGAACATGGGCGGCAGGGAATCCGCCGGATCCTGCGGGGGATACCCGCAGGATCCCTGACGCATCATGGACTTGTCTCCGGCATTCCGGAGACACGTCCCTCAGCAATCAGTCCCAGTCATCATAGTTGTTGGTGCCGGGCGCAGGCTCGTCAGGCTTGATCTCTTCCTTCTGCGCGTCCTGAACCTGCTCGATGACCTGCTGCTGCTTGGTAGACTCGCCCGCAGCGCTGCTCTGGCTTCCGACCTGGGATGAGGTTACAACCACAATCCTGATCATCTTCTTCAGGGCATCGATGTTGTGGACGGTGAATACCGCCTCGCTGGTTCCTGTGAACTGGGCAAGCTTCTCCTTGTCCGCGTCATCGCCGATGGCAATCGCGATCTTGATGGCATGCTTGAACCACTTGTTCTCCTCAAGCTTGGAGAGCCCTGAGTCGAAGTCATCAGTAGGCTCGCCGTCCGAGAGGAGGATGATTGCCGGGGCATAGGAGCCGCTCGCTGACTTCATGAAGCCGCTCTTTGAGAGCTTGCCGCTCAGCTCCTCGCAGGCCTCGCCAAGGCAGGTCAGGCCGTCGGCGGAAACATCCATCCACTCAAACTCGTCCGCGGACTTGGGCTCGTCGTAAACCCAGCTGGTTCCGGTGGAGAACTGCAGGGCGGCAACGTTGATCTCAGCGTCAGGATTGGTTGCCGAAATATCCCTGATCATCGGAAGCACTTCCTGAATGGACTCATTGACGGCGCCGATCTTCTTGCCGTCCATGCTCCCCGAGGTGTCAACCAGGAAAAAGAGCGTCATCGTCCTGCGCGGTACTTCTACGGTTTCATCCAAAAGTGACATAAAAGCAATTTCCTCAACTGTTACTGATTGTTCCTGATGACGGCCTTGTAATCACTGCCCCTGACTCTGAAGGTAATGCTCATCCCTTCCCTGACCGGCATGATTTCCTGAGGCTTTAACGTCCTGGGCTTTCCGCTGGGGGTAACAACTCCCCACTGCTCCGATGAGATATTCTTTAATAACATTATGCCGTTGGCATCCTTAACTACTGCAGCCTCAGGCACGGTGTCATTGTCAATGAAGATCCTGGATCCGACAGTAAGGGGAATGTCACGGCTCTCCGGCCTCGCGGCTATGGACAGCACATGTGAGGCCTTAAGCTCTTTTCCGCAGTCCATGCACTTGGTCAGGCCGTTTGCGAGATCAGCAAAGGTCTCCTCTCCGCAGTGCGGGCAGGCAACAAGAGTATCGCGGGCTCTCGCGATAACAGGCTCCCACTGTGCCTCAGTTATCCTCTTGGTGGGATTCTTCAGCTTCTCCTGGCTGAACTCCTGAATGAAGGCATCCTTCAGGACCTTCGGGAAAATCGGCCAGCGCTTGATGACGTTCACATGCTTTCCGGGAACCGGACGGTTGAACCTGTTGTCCGGATCAAAGATGAAGATGGCCTCGCTTCCGTAGAACTTCTTCTCGTAGTCCTCAGTCATGCAGGGGCAGCCGCTTACCCTCGAGCCTTCAAACGGATGGTTGGCGAAGAACAGCATGAAAAGCACGACTGAAAGGGAGAACCTGTCGCTGTACTTGTTGGGAAGCCCTCCGGCAACCACCTCAGGCGCCATGTAGCGGGCCTTGCCCCTGATGCCTGACTTCTGCCCGTCGGCAACGACATTGTCGTTGTCGCAGATCAGGACGTCGCCGGTCTCCGGGCTGATGAAGAAGTTGCCGTCGTTCAGGTCCTGATAGCTGCAGCCCACACGGTGAAGGTTCTTGAAGCCGTCGCAGATCTTCATTGCCGCGGTGAACATCGCGTCAAATGACTTGAACCTGGCCTTCGCGAGGAGGAACCTGCCGAACTCCTCGTATCCCTCAGGGCGGAGGCGCATGACATAGCCAAAGCAGCCGTTGTTCTTGACGCTCAGATCGAGGGGCCAGATGAACGCCTCGGAGGGGGCGCCGTCGTGGATGTTCCTCTGGAGGTTCTTGTAAAAGTCATCGGCGTCAGCGGGAGGCTTGGAGTACCACTTGAGCGCCATCTGCGTTCCCTTTACATCCACAAGGTAAACGACGCCCTGACCGCCGCGGCCAAGCTCCTTGACTACTGTCGCATGATCCCCGCTCACGAGGTCAACATTCTGATTTGGTGATAATTCCATAATTTTCTTTAATACCCACCGCCACTAAGGTCAAACTCATCAGATTCCTGAACGCCTGCGTGATATCCGCATACAGGACAGGTTACTTCTTTCTCGTCATGGTAGCATACCACTGAGCCGCATTTGCCGCAGATATAGAATGCCTTGGCGCCGCAGTACGGGCAGCCGTTGTAGTTCGCGTCGTACTGAATGCTGCCGTGCACCTTCTTTTTGTCAAAGCCTTCCCTGCTGGCTCCCTCTCTCGAGATTTTGAAAGCCCAGACGAACTTGAACTCCTTGTCGGAAATGGGATCAACAGTAATGCCGTACGGCTTCTTCTCATTCGGGCACTCTGCGACAATGGCAAAGGCCTTCTTGCTTATTCTGGTTATGCTCATTCAACTTCTCCAGTGCCATGACTCTGAATCCTAAGGGCCACAGACCTTGCTGCGATTAAGACTAACACATCTTTTCAGTCTGCCAAGACAATATTGCGATTATACGACTCCTTATGCCGTCAGCAATCCAAGAAAAAGGACTGCCATACTTCAGAAGAGCGCATCGGCTGCCATAAAATCTTCCTATCCTGGCACAGTCTGATTTATCAATCAGACCCAGTCATCGTAATTTTCGCCGCTGGACGACGTGCCTCCGGCACGGCTGCTTCGGGACATGGAAGATGTTACCGCCACTGCCCTGATCATCTCCTTCAGGACATCAATGTTATGTACATTGAATACTGTCTCGCTGCTGCCGGTGAACTGAGCAAGCTTCTCCCCGTCCGCATCATCGCCGATGGCAATGGCGATCTTTGCTGCGCCGCGGAACCAGGTGTTGCGCTGAAGCTCTTCAAGTCCGGACTCAAAGTCATCGGTAGGCCTGCTTCCTGAAAGAAGTATGACGGCAGGAGCATAGAATCCGTCAGCTGACCTCCTTAAGGAGCTGATAGACAGCTTTCTGCTGAGCTCACTGCACGCTGCCCCGAGATCTGCCGATGCCCCTGCCGCAGAGAGGTCCTGCCAGACAAAGTCTGAAGGCAGCCTGGGCTCATCGCAAACCCACCTTGCCCCGCTGGAGAACTGAAGCGCGGCTACCCTGATTTCAATGCCAGGGTTAGCGGCTGAAATTTTCCCGATCGCAGATATAGCTTCCCTCATAGACTCATTGACAGCTTCAATCTTCCCGCCGTCCATGCTTCCCGAGGTATCAACCAGGAAAAATACAGTCATTGCGGTTTTGCGATTATGGAAAAGATCGGAATGTTCCGGCAAAGCCTCTGCATCCCAGTCTGCGAGGTCACCGGAGCCGGATGCCGGAGTATCATCACTGCTCTCTGGCAGGTCAGCTGCAGGCAGTGCCTCTGAAGCGCCAATCTTCTTCCCGCAGTTCACGCATTCTGTCATGCCGTTGGCCGGATCAAAAAAGGTCTCCTCTCTGCAGTGCGGGCAGACAGCAAGCGTATCGCGGGCACTGGCAATTACCTTCTCCCACTCGCCTTCAGTCATGCGCGTTTCGGGTTTCTTCAGTCTCTCCTGGCTGAATTCCTGGACGAAGGCATCCTTCAGCACCTTCGGGAAAATTGGCCAGCGCCTGATGACGTTTACATGCTTTCCGGGAACCGGACGGTTGCTCCTGTTGTCCGGGTCAAAAATGAAGACTGCCTCGCTACCGTAGAGTTTCTTCTCAAATTCAGCAGTCATAACCGGGCATTCGCTGACTCTTGAGCCTTCAAACGGGTGGTTGCAGAAGAACAGCATGAAAAGGATGACAGAAAGCGAGAATCTGTCGCTGTAATTGTTGGGAAGCCCGCCGGCAACCAGCTCCGGCGCCATGTAGCGGGCCTTGCCCCTGACGCCTGACTTCTGCCCGTCGGCAAGGACATTGTCATTGTCGCAGATCAGCACGTCGCCGGTCTCAGGGCTGATGAGGAAGTTGCCATCGTTCAGGTCCGGATAGATGCAGCCCTGACGGTGAAGACTCCTGAAGCCGTCACAGATCTTCATCGCTGCAGCGAACATCGCGGCAAATGACTTGAACCTTGCTCTCGCGAGGAGGAAGCTGCCGAACTCCGCGTACCCCTTAGGACGGAGGCGCATGACATAGCCAAAGCAGCCATCGGTCTTTACGGTAATATCGAGAGGCCAGATGAACGCATCGGAGGGAGCTCCGTCATTGATATTTCTCTGGAGGCTGCCGTATAAGCAGTCGGCATCAGCAGGAGGCTCTGAGTACCACTTGAGCGCCATCTTCCTGCCGCTGACTTCCACAAGGTAGACAATGCCCTGCCCGCCGCGGCCTAGCTCCCTAACTACTGTCGCATGATCCCCGCTCACGAGGTCAATGTTCTGATTTGCTGCTAACTCCATATCTGAATACCCCCGCCACTAAGGTTGAGCTTCTTAAGTTCCTGAACGTCTGCGTGATAGCTGCAGATGCAGAATGCGCCGGCACCGCAGTACAGACAGCTGCTGCAGTTCGCATAGTCTGCAAAGACACTACTGCGATTATACGACTCCTTATGCCGTCAGCAAGCTCAGAAACTTAACTGTATGCCACGAGTCACATAGTCTGAGGACGAGCCTGTTATTCACCTCAGCAGGCTCAGCATGCTCACATGAATTTTGCAGCAGGGTCAAAGCCATAATATCGGACGGCTATGACATCCGGTACTGGAGGCAAATGCTAATCCCATAGTTCATAGTCATCATCGGCCGGCTCGGACACTGAGTCCACTAAGCCCAGGGCAAAAAATACGCTCTCTACTGCATAATCAGCAAATTCAGCCCTGACATGGCGTGTCTGGGCGAGTGATTTCTTAACATAATCAGCGTAAAGCTGGCATTCTGCAATACCGTCTTTCTGGCTGCGGCAGTACAGATCCCTGAGGTACCCGCGTGACTCAAACTCCTTCATGACCTGCCTCATGGCAGGATAATCATCGAAGGCATGATAATCATCGAGCAGTGAGAGCAGTCGCTCATCCTGCAGGACAGCACTGCCGAACTGCCTTAAAATTCTCTTCAGGACATGATGCAGCTTAGTATCTGACTTATTTCCATCGTGGAACAGGCCTTCGTTGGATTTTCTGACAGGCTGATCGAGTTGGGATGAGGTTACAGCCACCAGTCTGATCAGCTTTTTCAGGACATCGATGTTGTGAACCGTGAGTACCGTCTCTCTGGTGCCGGTGAACTTGGCAAGCTTCCCCTGGTCCGCATCATCACCGATGGCAATGGCGATCTTGATTGCGACCCTGAACCAGCTGTTGCGCTTCAGCACTTCAAGCCCGGACTCGAAATCATCAGTTGGCCTGCCTCCAGAAAGAAGGATGATGGCCGGGGCATAGGAGCCGCTAGCAGACTTCATAAACCCTCTGAGCGAGAGCTTGCTGCTGAGCTCCCTGCATGCCTTGCCAAGATCACTCGACGCACCTTCCGCAGAAAGATCATCCCATACAAAATCATCTGCAGACTTGGGCTCATCGCCAACCCATTTTGCCCCTCTGGAGAACTGGAGGGCGGCAACTTTAATCTCAGCATCAGGATTGAATGCTGAAATATCCCTGATCATAGGAAGTAATTCCTGGATGGACTCATTGATGGCACCGATCTTACTGCCGCTCATTCGTCCCGAGGTGTCGACAATAAAGAAAATGGTCATTGTCCTGCGAGGTACTTCTATGGTTTCATCCAATAGTGACATATCAGTATATTTCCCAGTTGAGATTAAAAATTCAGGCAGTGCTGCTGCCCTGACAGTTACCGGCAAGGCAGTGATAAACGGCTGCCTGCCTAAATTACTCATCGTACACGGGCAACACCCAACGCTTCAAGAAATCTGACATCAGCCGCAGCTATGCCGTATTCCTTTTCCTTTTCCTGTTCCCGTACTGAAGGCAGCCGAGGCTGCACTTCGCAAGCCTTCGCCACTGCGCTGCCGCCTTTCCGTACGACTTCTCTGCCTCGGCCCGATCCTCCGAGCCGAAAACAGAATAGAATGCCGATAGTCACAGATCTACTTTTTCATCATGATAAGCATGGACTTAGCCTGCGTGTGCCCATTCTCTGCAGCCATCCTGAACCATTTCGCCGCCTCAGCATCGTCAGTCATGCATGGCTTGTAGCCGTAATAGTAGAAGCTGCCAATCATGTACTGGGCCTTGGCATTCCCCTGCTTCGCTGCCTTCAGGTAACACTCGAAAGCATCCTTATAGCTTCTTCTGTATCCGCTGCTGCCGTTATAGTACATGTCACCAAGGCGTAGCTGATCATCTGCATTCCCATTTCCTGCTGCCTTACGGAACAGCCCTGCAGCCTCTGAATAATTACCGCGGCTGTATGCCTTCCGGCCGCGTTCAAGCAGAGGATCTCCATAATTCTGTCTTGGCGCAGGCTGGGGCTGGGGCTTCGCCTGCCCCGCGGCTGAAGGGATGCTGCCTGTATTCACTCCCTTTAGCTTAGCCAGCCTGGAGGCGGCAGTTGAATACCCCTGATCTGCAGCCTTCTGGTACCACTTCGCAGCCTCAGTCCTACTGGCAGTACATGGCTCATAGCCAAAATAATAAAAGTTGCCAATGATGTACTGAGCATCCGCATTTCCCTGCGCTGCGGCCTTGCTGTACCACCCGAAAGCCTTCTTATAGCTTTTTTGGTATCCATGACTGCCGTTATAGTACAGGTTGCCAATGCGGAACTGCGCATCAGGATTTCCTTTGTCAGCAGCCTGCCGGAACAGGCTGACGGCCAGTGCATAATCACCGCGGCTGTACGCCTCCCTTCCGCGTTTCAGCAGCTGATCTGAATCATTCTTTCTGCCCGCAGGCTGAGGCTTCGGCTGCTCAGCATTTGAAGGGCTGCCTCCGGCATTCTGTGCTTTCTGCCCATTGCCGCCAGTCTTTCTGACAGTCTCCTCAGGCTCAGTCCTCTCCTGAGGCTTCTCAAATGGCTCGAAGCCGGTATCAGAAGGCTCCTGCACTGTGTTCACAAAGCCCAGGGCAAAGAGGACACTGTACACGGCGTAACCCGCGAACTCAGCCCTGAACCGCCTGGTCTTCCGTAGAGATTTTCTGAGGTACTCCGCGTAAAGCAGGCACTCCTCCCTGCTCTCTTCCTGGCTGCGCCAGTAAAGCTCACTGAGGTACCTGCGCGCGACCAGCTCCTTCACGACCTGCCTCATGGCCGGATAATCACTGAAGGCCCGGTAGTCGGCAAGCATGGAAAAAAGCCTGCTCTCCTGCAGCAATGTACTGCCGAACTGCCCCAGAAGCTCCTTCATCGCATCATGAAGTTTCATATCTGTCTCCCTCCCGCCTGCCGTATCCAGAGCTACGCGAGTCCCCTTCTGCTGTTCTCATGCCTGAGGCAGCTGAGGTTGTACTTCGCGAGCCTGTGCCCCTGCGCCGCCGCCTTTTCGTACCACTTCTCAGCCTCGGCCCGGTCCTCCGGCACTCCGCGCCCATAGTGGTACATTACTCCGAGCTTGTTCTCCGCCTCGGCATTCCCCTGCAGGGCGGCCTTCCTGAGCCACTCAGCCGCGAGGCCATAGCTTCATCAGCGGCCTTCCTGAGCCATTTCGCGGCCTCAGCGTAATCCTGCCCGACGCCGTGTCCGTTTAAGTACATACTGCCAAGGGCCGCCGCGGCTGCCGGGCAGTTCCTCTGGAGAGCCTTCCGGTACCACTTCTCAGCCTCCCGGTAATCCTGCCCGACGCCAAGCCCCTGCTCATAGAGGCGCCCGACACAGGTCTCCGAGCGCCCGTCACCTGCCGCGGCGCCCTTCATGTACCAGTCCATCGCCTGTGCGCAGTCCTTCTCAACGCCGAGCCCTCTCTCATAGAGGCGCCCGAGACTCGCCATTGCGCCGGCATTCCCCTGCGCGGCGGCCTTCCCGTACCATTTCGCGGCCTCAGGGTAATCCTGCGCGATGCCCTGCCCCATCTCAGAGAGACGCCCGAGCCCGGCCTGTGCCTCGGCATTGCCCTGCTCCGCAAGAGTCCTGATCCACGAGGCGGCCTCCGCTGGATCCTGCGCTCCCTCTCCCGCGAGGTACATTTTCCCGAGAAGGAGCCCCGCGTCAGCGCTCCCGTGCCCGGCGGCAAGCCTCAGCCACCTCACCGCCCCGGCATAATCCTGCGGCACGCCTTTCCCTTCCCGGCACATGCTCCCGAGCCTGAACTCCGCGCCCGCGTGCCCCTGCTTTGCGGCGGCAGTGAGCCATTTCACGGCAGAGGGCAGATCCCCGCTCACTCCCTGCCCGTCCGCGAGGAGGCAGCCGAGCTCATACTCCGCATCATCAAGCCCCTGCCCCGCGGCCTTTTCGAGCCATTTCGCGGCCTCCTTCCCATCCTTCCGGAGGCCGTCTCCCTTCAGGTACCTCTCACCGAGGGCGTACTGCGCGTACATGTCGCCACGCTCCGCGTCATTCTTCCCGACAAGCGGATCGAAGCCATGGTCCTGAGGCTCTTTAACACTGCTGACTATCCCGAGCGCAAAGGAGACGCTCTCCACCGCGTAGGCGGCGAACTCCGCCTTGAAGTGCCTCTCGCAGGCGAGGAATTTCCTCACCTCCCTCGCGCAGGCCTCATAGCGGGGCCTCCCGGGCTCCTGACTCATCAGGAGGAGCTTCTCCCCGTACCCGCCGTCCGAAAGGGCCTTCACCACGTCCTTCATGGCGGGGCAGTCCTCAAAGGCATGATAGTCCGAGAGGAGGTAGAAGAAGCGCCTCTCCCGGAGGACGGAGACGCCGAACTCCAGAAGAGCCTTTTTCATTGCCTCATGCAGCTTCATCCTGTCCTCTCTCTCAATTCCCTGTCAGAAGGCCGCTCACTCCTGAGCCAGCATGACAAGCCTCTGCGCCCAGTCTCCCTGCGCTCACAGAGTATGATGCCGCGGTTCAGGGCCCGGGAGCGCCGGAGTCATTACACTCCGGGTCCCGCAATACGCCTCCGGTGCCTCGGGCTGAACCTGAACTCCGCCGCGAACTTCTCTCCGTCAGCCCCGGCGCCGTCCAGCGCTCCGCCATCGCTCCCGGGAGCATCCGGGGACACGCCCTCCTGCTCCCCGGCCATTTTCGAAAGCTCCCGGATGCGCCCGGCGAGCCTCACGTCAAGCTCCGGATCGACCACATTCTCCCCGCGGCGCCTGAGCCTTTCCGGAAAATCCTTCCTTATGCCAAGGAGATCATACGCGCTCTCTGTCATCTGCCGGGCCATCCCCTGGTGGCGATTTCCTCAAGCTGCTTCTCGGCGTTGGTCCTCACCCGGAACTCGACGCGCCTCGAGAGCTGCTTGTCCTCATAGCCCTCGGCGCAGCCGCTCTCCTTCCCGTCCTGGCAGATCATGTGGCTGAAGGAGAGGCCGTTCGCCGTAAGCCTCTTCGTCAGCCAGCCCTTCTCGGATGCCACCCTGTCCATGTTCATGCAGTACTGCAGCACGGCCCTCGCGCGGTTCTGCGAGAGCTCCATGTTGTAATAGTACCCGCAGTTGCGCCCCGCGGGGCAGCTGCTGTCGGCCGGGCTGTTGCTGTTGGTGTGCCCCTCGATCCTGACCTCCTCGATGTCGTCCCGGTACCTGTTGAGCACCTCGATGTATTTCGGGAAAAACTCGTCCAGGATGTCCTCATACCCCTTCTTGAGCTCTGACCTTCCCTCGTCGAACATGATGTCCGGAGCCTGGAAGCGGATGCTGAGCGTGCCGCGGTCAATCGTGGCGTGCCACGAGGCGAGCCTGCTTCCGAACGCCCGCATGAGGGACTGGTAGAGCTGCTCCTTGATGTTGTCGTACTCCCTCGCGACACGCCGGTCCTCCTCGAGCTGCTGCCAGTACTCGCGGGACTGCCGGCTCGCCCTGGCGAGCATGTCCTGGTAATCCTTTATCCTCTCCCGCTCTGCCTGAAGCTCCGCCTTTGTCTCCCGGAGCTCACTCTCATACTCATGGTTCTTCTCAAGAACCTTCCCGATGTCCCTGCTCGCGGCCTCGTCCTCCTGCATCTGCAGCATCACGCCGGCGAGAAGGAGCAGGAAGATGAAGAGGAGGCCTGACATCAGGTCGCCTGTGGAGAGGGCGAAGACGTTCTCGTCGTATTCCCTGAAATCCGATGGCTGTCTTTTCATGATCTGCTCTTCTCGAGCGCGTCGCTGAGCTGTTTAACGGCCTTGGACTGCTTTTCCGCGGTGTCAGAAAGCGCGCCGGCGGTCTTTGTGAGGCTCTCCGTGTACTCGTCGAGGAACTTCTGGGTGGACTCCCTCACGGTGTCGCTGTACTTCGTCATGCCCTCCTGCAGCCCGCTGAATATCTCCCTGAGCCCGCTGCTGATGGTCCCGAAGCTCTTTAAGTACTCCCCTGACATCCTGCCGCTGTCCTTCACGAGCTCGGTGAGGCGGTTAAGGCTCTCCTGCCCGGCCTGCTGCCCCTCTCTCATTTTCTCCTCAAAGTCCTTCTGCCCGTCCTGCAGCGACTTGATGGCCGTCATCATGCTGCCGGTGGCGCTGGTGAGGCTTGCCGTGCCGGCCGCGAGCCCTGACTCGGCGCTCACGAGCTGATCCGCGGTGCCCGCCATGCCGGCGCTGGCGCTCACTAAGCTCTGTATGCTCTTCTGGAACTCATTAAGGAGATCCTGCACTCTGCCTGCCGCGCTGCCCTGAAGCTCAGAAAGCTCCTTCTCCGCTGCGGAAATTATCCCGAGGAGCTCAGCCTGCCTCGCGGAAATTGCATCAAGGAGCTCCTTCTCCTTCGCGGCGATTCCTCCCGTGAGCCCGGTGAGCCTTGTGTCAATGCTCTCCGTGAGCTCCTTCTGCTTTCCGGAGACGGCCCCGAGGAGCTCATTCTGCTTTCCGGAGATGCCATCAAGGAGGCCGTTCTGCCTCTCCGCGACGGCTGAGGTGAGCTCCGTCTCCTTCGCGGAAATGCCCTCAAGAAGCTCCTTCTGCTTTCCGGAGATGCCATCAAGGAGCTCAGCCTGCTTCCCGGATATCCCCTGAAGGAGCTCGGCCTGCTTTCCTGAAATGAGCCCAAGAAGAGTTTTCTGCCCGTCTGAAATGCTCTCCTGAAGCTTCTTCTGCTCCGCCTCAATATCGGCTATTAGCGCCTTCTCCTTCTCCGTGACGCCGTCCATCAGCGCGTCAGCCCGGTCGCCAAGCGCGTTAGCGGCGCTCTTCGCCGCGTCGCCGATGAGCCTTGCCGTGTCGGCGGCCTGCTGCATGGTCTTTCCGCTCGCGTCGGTTACCGACTTGATCATGTCAGGAAGGCCGTTCGTGATCCTCTCCATGTTCTCCTGGAAGCCGGAGAGCGCCTCTGCCGCGGCCTTCAGCTGCGATGTGAGCGTCTCGAACTCCGCCTTGGCGGATCCGGAGAGCTCCTCCCGGAAATTATTCACCATGTTCTCCATGGTCTGCCTCAGGTCGTCCACGACATCATGGACAAGCGTGCCCAGGGGATCGCGCACATGCTGAAACTCGTCGCTCAGGGACTTCGCGAATACGCTCGCGTCATCGGCGTAATAGGCCCCGTCGAGCGCGTCGGTGAGTGACAGGAGCTGCCCGCGGAACCTGTTCAGGGATCTCTTGTAGCGCCAGTTGAGGAAAATGGATGACACCATTCCGGCAAGCGAGGTGAGGAACGCGGCGTACATGCCCTTCATGAGGGGCCTGAGGCTCTCCTTCAGGGCCTCGGTGTCAAACCCGAGGAGGCCCACGGTGAGTCCCAGGAACGTTCCGAGCAGGCCCATTCCGACCAGCTGCCCGGCGGCGGAGTTCAGCGCGCGGAGGTTGATCCCGGCGGACCAGGTGACCGCGTCGGTGCTGAAGTAGGACGCCGCCGGGAGGTTGGTCCGGTCGCCCTCCGGCATCTTAATCTTTATGGTCTTCCGGTACTGCTCCGCCGTGTCCTTCAGGCTGCTGTTCCCAAGCCTCTCGAGGATCCGGTCAGGCTGACTGTCGCTCCCGATTGATCCACCAAGCAGGCTGCCGAGCTTGCTGAGGCGTCCCACCTCCCGGAGGTTCCAGAGAAAGAAGACGAATATTACGGCGAGCGGGATGGCGATCGAAAGCGAAAGAAGAGTTCCCTGTATTTCCTGATTCATATTGAGAGCGGCCTGTAAATGCCCAGTGCGAAAAAAAGAGTCTTTGGGAATGATACAGCATGTAAACCTGAAATAAAGAGTCTTTCCGGAAAAAATCCGCAATGCCCTGCCCCGCGGAGGGCAGCGGACGCTGAGCGGGACGGTGAGAGGCCGCCCTTGAGCGGGTGGCTGAGGAGCGCCTGCCGCTCTAAGGCATCCCGGGGCGGGATGGGGAGAAAGCGCGGGATGCTCTCTCACGCTCCGGTTGCCGGGGAGGGCATCATGGCGCTCTCACATCTCTGAGAGAGGAGAGAGGCCCTTACTTCCCGCCGAGCCCGAAGGCGTGGATGAGCATCCCTGCCCAGCCCATTCTCTGCTGCCGGGGCTCATCGAGCCTCGAGAGGAACTCAAGCTTCTTTTTCGCGTCAGGATCGCCATCCGCCGCGGCGAGCCTGAAGAGGCTCAGGGCCTTCGCGTCATCCCTCGGAGTGCCGAGCCCGTGCTCGCAGAGGCAGCCCAGGTTGTAGCGCGCCGTGGGATGGTGCTTAGCGGCGGCCCGGAGATACCATTTGAGGGCCTCGCTGTAGTCACGGAGGACACCGAAGCCGCCCGCGTACATGGTCCCGAGGCTGTTCTCCGCGTCGGCATTGCCCTGCCTCGCGGCCCGGTAAAACCATCTCACCGCCTCGCCATAGTCCTGAGGGGTTCCCAGGCCGCCCCGGTACAGCTCGCCGAGGCTGTTCTCCGCCTCCGCATAGTCCTGATCCGCGGCAAGGCGGTACCATTTGAGCGCCTCCGCGCAGTCCCGCGTGACGCCTAGCCCGTTCTCGTACATCCAGCCGAGGCAGAACTCGGCGCCGGCGTCGCCCTGATCCGCGGCCTTCCTGTACCAGCTGAGCGCCTCCGCGTAGTCCTGCGGCAGGCCGTCGCCGTAGAAGCACTTCTCTCCCATGATGAGCTGCAGATAGGCATCGCCCTCGTCTGCCCTGCTGAGATCGGCCGCCGCGTCAAAGCCGTGATCGAGGGGCTCGTCAACAGACTCAAGGTGCCCCAGAGCATATGAAACGCAGTCAATGGCGTAGTCCGCGAACTCCCTCCTTATGGCACTGCTCACGGCAAGGGACCTCTTCGCCTCGGAGGCGGACTTGAGATAGCCCTCCCTCTCCGTGCCGCGGCAGAGGAGATCGCGCCCAATGCTCCTGCGGGAAAACACCCGCATGGCCTGCTTCATGGCCGGGTACTCGTCAAACGAAAGGAAGTCATCAAGGATGCAGAAGAGGCGCCTCTCGCCTATCACGTCAGCGCCGAACATCCCGACCGCCTTTTTCATCGCGTCCTGCAGCTTCATATTCTCCTCATGTGAACCCTGCGGCTTTAACTTTCACGCTCACGCACCGGGCTCCCGCGTGCCTGATGGGATCTGCGGCGCGCCTGCTGCGTGAGTCCTGCGCGCCGGGGCTTATGATCTCACGAGATGCCGGAGCCTCAGCACAGGCACTCAGAGGCGCCGTTTTCTCCGGCACTCCGCCATCTTCTCTCAGGCTCTCCCTATGGAGCGGAGTATATTCTGAATGCGCCTTCTGGCGTCAGCGCTCCCGTGCGCCGCGGCTCTCCGGAACCACTCAATGGCCTTCTCATTGTCCCTTTGTACGCCCTGCCCGCAGGAGTACATGTGCCCGAGGCTGTACTCCGCGTCAGTGCTCCCGTGCTCCGCGGCCTTAAGGTACCACCTCACCGCCTCGGCGTAGTCCTGCCTCTCCCCGCGCCCGTAGCAGTACATCTCACCCCTCGCGTAAAGCTCAGCGCCCTCGTCGCGGGAGGAAGGTGACTCTGACGCAACGGGAGCATCTCCGGGAGATGGCTCTGCCTCAGGGTGATCACCAGACTCTCCGGAGCGCTCTGCGGATTCTGACGCAATGGGCGGCTCAGGCACCTCTTCAGAGTCCCGCGGCGCGGCGTCTCCGGAGCTGTCAGCAGGAGGGACATCTGGCTCCTCACTCTCCTGAACGGTCTCCATGGGAGCAGGCTCCGCGGTAGCGTCAGCCAGCGGAGCCGGGGGCTCATCACGGGGACTCTTCTCCTCAGGGGATGGAGCGTCAGGCTCAGCCTGTTCCGGGGCAGAGTCAGGCTCAGGAGGCTTCTTCTCATCCTGCGGAGGAGCATCATCAGGCCCCACCATCTGCCACTCCGGCTCTCCGGAACCGTCAGCTGCGCTCTCCTCAAATGGGTCCTGCTGCCCCGCTGTGATGTTGATGGGATCCGGAGCGTCAGGGCAGAGCCCCAGCGCATAGGAGACGCTGTAAACAGCATAGTCAGCCTGCTTCCCGCTGAAGCCCAGGGCCTTCAGGAGGGACTTTCCGAGGTAGTCCAGATAGAGGCTGAGGTCAGTTCTCTCGGGCTCAGCTGAGCGGAGGGAGAGCTCATGGCCGTATTTTCGGGTGAATAAGGCCTCCATGACCGGAAGCATGTCAGGGCAGTCCTCAAAGGCGCTGCTGCCCTCAAGGAGGCTCACGAGGCTCCGCTCCTCAAGGACGGCAGGGCCGTACGCCAAGATGATTTTCCTCAGTGCCTCGTGAAGCTTCATGAACTCATCTCCTCTGCAGGGCTGTGGATGTCAGTGCCCTGACTGATGGCCGCAGGCTCAGGGAGAGAACCTGCTCACTCCCCTGCTGAGAGGAAAGGCATTATGTTCTCAAGTCTCTTTCTTGCCTTGGCATTCCCCTGCGCCGCGGCCTTCCGGAACCAGTTTGCGGCATCACGGTAGCTCTGCCTGACGCCCTGCCCGAACTGATACATATGCCCGAGGCTGTACTGCGCATCAGCACTGCCCAGCTCCGCAGCCTTTCTGTACCATTCTGCGGCCTCAGCGTAATCCAGCCTCGCACCGTGGCCGTAATAATAATTTTCAGCCTTCTGATACAGCTCAACGCGTGTTCTTTGTCTGCTGGCAGCAGCCTCCTCAAGCGCGGCAGCCTTTTCACCAGCCTTGACATTGCCGCCGGCAGCGGCCAGACGGTACCATTTCAGTGCCTCTTCATTATCCTGCCTGACACCCTGCCCTAATGAGTACATAGTTCCGAGGCAGTTCTCTGCATCAACATGTCCAAGCCACGCGGCTTTTCTGTACCACTTAGCAGCCTCTTCATAATTAAGGTTAACGCCCTGCCCGTAATAATACATTCGTCCCTTACGGTACAGTTCATCAGCACTTTCGTTTCCGGCTGTGCTGTGTTCTGTGCCGGTTTGTGCAGTTCTGCCCGCGGCCGCCTGAAGCCTGTCAAGCCTTTCCCTGGCTATGGCAATGCCGCCGGCAGCGGCCAGACGGTACCATTTCTGCGCCTCGCTGTTATCCTGCTTTACGCCCAGTCCCCATGAGTACATAAACCCAAGGCTGTTCTGGGCTTGTGCATGCCCCTGTTCGGCAGCCATTCGGTAGAATTTCGCCGCATCAGCATAATCCTGCCGCAGACCGTTACCGTAGTAATACTTTTCAGCCTTCTGGTACAGTGCCTCTGCATTTAGGGTTTCAGTACTGGTTCTGCCCGTCTCCTTTATGGAATTGTCAGCTGCTGTATTTTGATTTGCAGGCTTTCCCTGGGTTCCTGCATTGCCGGCTTCAGGAGCATGCCCGCCTTCCTCTGCTCTGGCATTTACAGAAGCGTGCTCAGGATTGGCAGGATGTTCAGGACCTTTGGCATTTCCTGCCTCAGCAGCGCCCTGTCCTTCCTCTGTTCTGGCATTGCCGGCAGCAGGCTCAGAATTGGCAGGATGTTCAGGACCTTTGGCATTTCCGGCTTCAGATGCGCTCTTGTCTTCCTCTGTTTTGGCATTTCTGGCAAGGATTTCAAGGTTGGCCAGCTTTTCCCTGGCTCTGATATTGCCGCCTGCTGCTGCCAGGCGGTACCATTTCAGTGCCTCGTCGTTATCCTGTCTGACACCCTGCCCCAATAAGTACATTTGCCCAAGGCAGTATTCTGCACCGGCATGGCCATGCCCGGCAGCTTTTTTGAACAATTCAGCAGCCATTTCATAATCATTCCGGACACCCTGCCCGAAATAATACATTTGCCCCTTCATGAACTGTTCATCAGCACTGCCAGAGTCTGCGGCAGAAGCCTGATGAGACAGGGCTCGCCTATCATTAACACCAGAAAGTTCTGCGTTACTCTGCTGCCGGCCAGTGCTTCCGGAGACATGACCTTCAATACCGCCTGTATCTCGTTGGCGTGGCTCGTAGCCATGCTCCTGCGGCTCTGTCACATAATCGCAGAGCCCGATGGCAAATGAGATGCTGTCCACTGCGTAAGAAGCAAATTCCTCCCGGAAATGAAGAATTTGCACAAGGGATTTTCTGAGATACTCAGCATAGAGCTGATAATCACCTCTGTCAGCATCCGCAGCACGGGTATAGAGCTCTCTGCCGTATCTCCCGTTGAAAACAGCACCCATAACCTGTTTCATGGCAGGATAATCATCAAAGGCATGTGCACCGGCCAGCAGGGACAAAAGGTGAGTGCCATTCTGCATGACAGCTGAGCCGTACTGCCCAATGATTTTTCTCAGTGCTTCATGAAGTTTCATGTTTTTCCTCTCTGTCTCACAGCAGCAGTGCCGTGCCCGTTATTCAGCGCCTCTTAAGGAGATCTCTTATCTCTTCAAGGCTTTCCTTGGCTTCCTCGTCTCCCTGGTCGGCTGCCATCTGATACCATTTCGCGGCAAGCGTGTAATTCTGGGGAATGCCCTCTCCACCGTAGTACATATCGCCAAGCTCTGCCGCGCTTTCTATATCGCCCTGGCTCGCAGCCTTCATGTACCATTTCAGTGCCTCGTCGCAATCACGCCCGACACCATTGCCGAATCTGTACATATCAGCCAGTTTCTTCTGTGAATGCATATCCCCCTGATCACCAGCCTCACGGTAGAATTGTGCAGCCAAGGAGTAATTCTGCGGGACACCTTTCCCGCCATAGTAGATATCACCCAAGATTTTCTGCGCGATGGAATCTCCCTGCTCTGCCGCATTCTGGAACCACCCGACTATCTCGTCAATAAGTCCCCTATACATTAAAAGTGAAGAGGATGATTTACACAATGCCGCAAACCATTTGTACGCTTCGTTATAGTCACGACAGACTCCGCATCCGTGAAAATACATTGAGCACAGATAGAAAAACATATCACAAGAATCAGAGGCTATAGAAAAATCTCTGTAAATTTAAAATCGTAAAGATTAAAAGGCTTCTATGGTAAATTCAGATTCTCGAATGGAGGCCTTTATATGGCAACA
>ONIT01000055.1 GCA_900317945.1 uncultured Pseudomonadota bacterium | reverse complement strand
TATCTCGATCATAAAGTGAGGCCTTTTTTTATGCAATTTTTAAATCACTGAAGGCAGAGGTTTGGGTCCCTGGCCACACAGAAAAAATGATTGACCCTTTTAGATCCAAGAGGAATGCCCTGATATGCATTACCTGGTTACTGCCGTCTCAGTTCAACCGCACAGGTTGAAAATTTTTCAGGGCCGGAAGACGGCCGGCCTTTCAGCCCAGGTTTCAATGGGGTCGCATACTGCCAGCACTGAGGCTGCACAGGCTCAGCAGCCCTGAACGAAAGTCTTTATTATCGGAGTCGCGTAGGTCTTGAAATGGTTTGTGGAAAGCTTCTCATCATACGCGCTGACACCGCTGTTGTAGTAAACGCCGCAGTTCCCGCTCACGTCACTGGAACTCTTCAGATAATTCTTGGGCACCTTGGACTTCTGCGGGGCGCTTCTCGGGATGAAGACCATGCCTCCGTCAGAAAGCGCGTGGATGTACCAGTCCGACTTGTTGCTTGAGTCATCCTTGATCATAGTGGGGATATCGTTCCAGCCAACTCCGAAGTCAATCGCCCCGGCAATCGTGATGTTGTAGCAGTATGGCTTGTCCTCTTCAACCCCCTCTGTCCTGAGGCAGTAGTCGCTGCCGCTTGCCGAGACGGCGTGGCCGTATCTCGTAATCGAGATCCAGCCCTTGGGCGGGTTTTCCGCGCTGCCTATATCGTATTTCTGACCCCTGCACTCATCGCTGATGCAGGCATGAGCCTTGTCAAGATCGTTGGCGCTCGTGAGGTTAAAGCGGCCCTTGAGATAGACCATGTGGCTTGCTGACTTGACCGCACCGGATAGTGTCTTTACCACACCTGCGTTGGCGTCTGCCGTGAGGTTCATGAACTTGGGCGCTGCGGTGACGGCAAGTAAGCCCAGGATTACGATTACTACGATGAGCTCTATCAGGGTGAATCCGCGCTGCGATGTAAATGCTGCCGCTCTCATAAAGGCCTCTGCCAAATCAGAACACACACCGTTCCGGAATTCAGTGGAATACCGGCATAATCACCTGATTTTAGCAGGAAGAGCAGATACCAGGCAGTCCCGCATAGAAAAACACGCATAGGATACAGGAAAATGAAGGACCGCTGCAGATGTCAGCGGCCCATTCCCGCATAATTCAGCCCTGCTCCGACAGAAAATCACGGCACCAGGTCAGATAAGGAAAAGGAACACCGGAAGCGCAAGTGCCCTTATCACCGTGCCGAAGCTTATGTCCATGGTAAGGCACTCCCCAAAGAAGCACACTCCGGACTCCCTCCTGCCAAGGCTTCCTGAGAAGCGGCAGCGCCCTCCGCTCATAGGGCACCTTGCCCGGCCGTAAAAGCCGCTGTCCTTCCTTTTTCCGTCACCGACCGGCTGCAGCCCGTGCCCGTACACGAAAACCTTCCTCTCACCAGCCTCAGTCCCTGCAAGCCCTCTATCTCTTATTCTCATCATCTCTTTTATCCTCTTCATGTCTTTCTTTCTCACCGGCAGCAGCTGACTGCTGCCGTGTCCTGTCTTTGGGGCTCCCGCCCGCAGGTTCGCGCCGCTTCTTTTCCAGGCCTCTCCTCTTTGCCCTCTTTCACTCACATCAGATTTTAATTCCCAGGGGGAGCAATGGAAGTCCCGATCCAGTGTGAATTTGCACTTGCATGTCATAACGGGCCGCATTTTCATAAATTGTCATGTATAAGAAATCCCGCAGCTGTACACTTCAGGCTGCGGTGCTGCGGCATGATTTTTCAATCAGATCTTTTAAGTCTGCTGAAATCAGGTTGTTTCCCTGAAAACCTGAGCCCAGGATGTAGAATAGAAAGGACGCGCCATGCCGTGAACACCTGCGAATAATGCACAGGCCCTAAAGACACTGCGCTGCCTGGCAGGAGAGCCTCTTTGGAGAGAACATGAACGAGAACGAGAGCAGCAAACAGCAGACAATGAGAATGAACTATTTCAGCTCAGACCGGCTTGACGACCTCGCTGCCATAACAGCGAAGATCCTGACTGCGGATCCGCAGCCCGGGATAATTGAGCCGGAGATCTTCCTCGTCCAGAACCCAGGCATGGAGGACTACCTCAGGCAGTACCTCGCGGAAAAGCTCGGCGTCGCCTGCAACATGAAATTCGCGCTCCCCTGGAAGTACATGTACGAGCTTACGAACCAGGGAAGAAGGATAGACAGCCTCTACGAGTATACCCGCCCTGACAACATGGCATGGTCCCTATACTCGCTCCTCAGGACTCTCTGCGCAAAAGACAGTCCTTTTTCCGAGTGCATGAGGCCTGCTGCCGATTACGTGCAGAAGAAAGATCAGTCAGATCCGGAAAATCCCTTCGACGAGGCGAGGCTCTTCGGCCTTGCAAAATCAGCGGCCGAGCTTTTCAACGCCTATTCTGTCTACCGTCCAGGCTGGCTCAGAACACTGAGGGAGGCAGCCATGACGCCCTCGGATCAGTCCCTCCTGTATTTCGGGAATGACGCCTTCAATGACGCGCTTGGCGGAGCATCTGACAGTGGCTCAGCCAGGAAGGATGGAGGGGATCCCCTGAGCACCGAGAATGTCCCGCTCAGCCTTCTCTCGCTCCTCTGGCTGGGAACCGGCTACGGGCGCGATGCAGCAAAGCTTGATCCTGAGCAGTGGAAGGCAAAAGTGTCTGCCGGGAGCCTTTCAGAGAGCGGGCGCCGCTTCCTCCGGCGCTTCTCCTGGGAGCCGCTTCTCCTCCTCCGCTACCTCGAGACGCTGAAGAGCCTTGAGGAGAGCATGCCGGAGGAAAGCTCTGAAGAGGCTGACGGCCTCAGCAGCCTCAGGAAGGAGATCAGGAACAGCGTGTTCCTCTCCGAGCGCATTGAGGCGTTCATGAGGAGCCTCGGCAGCGGCGAGGAGCGCAAGGCTCTTGCCCTTCCCTACCGCGTGACGGTCTTCGGCATAAACTCGCTCCCGCCTATGTTCATTGATCTGCTTGACGCGCTGGGGCAATGCGTACAGGTCAACCTTATGGTTCTCAACCCCTGCCGCGAGTACTGGGGCGACCTTAACGCGGAGGAGACCGCTGAGGGCGAGGCCGCAAGGAAGCTCGTGGATCTCGACAACCTCGCCGAGTGCATCACGATTGACCTGAAGAATGCGGCATCACTTTCCGATGAGAGCCTGGCGGGCCTCGTCAGGGGAGAGGCGCTTAAGGACAAATCATTCGGCAGGGGAAAGATCCTCTCGGAGAGGAGCGCCGATGCCGCAAGGGAAGGAAGGGACGTCTCGAGCATGAACGCCCTGCTCTCCTCGATGGGCCGCGTCGAGCGGGACTTCCTCTCGCTAATCTTTGACCATGAGATCAGGGACACGACTCTGAGGGCGGATCTGCAGGAATTCCCCGATGACTTCACCTTCCTTGACGCTCTGAAGTACGACATCAACACGCTGACCGAGCCGCTTCTCACGGTTACGGACAGTGATCCGAAGGACGTGCCGCTCCGCCCCACGCAGCTCTCGCGCTACAAAAAGAACGGCACCGGCGCGCCTCCCGAAAGCTTCAGAATATCAGTCTGCAGCTCAAAGGAGCGTGAGATTGAGGTCCTCTACGACGAAATCCTCGATCTATTCAACAGGGACCCTGAGCTGAGGCCCAAGGACATCGTCGTCATGGTCTCGGACATCGGGGAGTACGCGGAGATTATCAGCTCGGTGTTCGGCTCGGTGCCCGATGAGCAGTGGAAAAGGAGGATCCCGTTCAGCATCTGCGACAGGAATGCCGTGCAGAGCAGCCCGTTCCTCAGGACCTTCCTTGAAATCCTGGAGCTTCCGGAGAGAAGCTTCTCCCTGCCGGCCGTCAGCGGCATTCTCAGCTCCGAGCCGGTGAGGAACCGCTACGGGCTCTCCGAGGACGACTGCCGCGTCATAACCGCGTGGGCGAAGGAGGCCGGGATAAGGACCGACACCGGGCTTGACTCCTCGCGCAGCTTCAGCAGGCTCAACAGCTTCTCCTACGGCCTTGAGCGCATGATGCTCGGCGCCGTCATGCCTAGTGAGGATCCCTATGAGGAGGCAGGAGGAGAGGTCCTCCCGTACAGCAGCATCGAGGGAAACGGAATCAGGGCCGCCGCTGCCTTCAGGAAATTCGTGAGGACGCTCGCTGATGCCGTAAAGGAGCTCAGCACGCCGAGGACAGCCTCCGGCTGGCAGGCCTTCATAAACGGCATGGTCAGGGAGCTCTTCAGCACCAGGGACTTCGAGGAGGACTTCATGCTCCTCACGGAGGCCATCGGCGACATGGCTAAATACTCAGGCGCTGCCATTGACGCTGCCGGAAAGGCGCCGGGCGATCCCCTGATCCCGCTTCAGGTCCTCCGCACCTTCCTCACTGACAGGCTGGGGAGGGAGCCCTCAGGCTCAACCTTCATCACCGGCAAGGTCTGCTTCTGCACGATGATCCCCATGCGCTCTATTCCCTTCAGGCACATCTTCCTCGTGGGGTTCGGCCAGGACGTCTACCCGAGGCGCTCCGAGACCTCAGGCTTTGACCTCATGGCCAGGCACCGGATGCGCGGCGACCGCGACCGGCGCGACGAGGACCGCTACATGTTCCTTGAGGCGATCTTCTCCGCAAGGAAGTCGCTCACCATCTCCTATGTGGGCAGGGACATGCACAGCAACCAGGAGCTTGAGCCCTCGGTCCTGGTCTCGGAGCTCCTGGACTACTGCGGCAGGACCTTCATGTCGGAGAGGATGGAAAAGGATCTCAGCGCTTTGCGTGAGTCAGTCAGGGAAAATTCCAGGAAAATCGCGGAAAGCGCCCAGAGCGGCGCAGGGACGGACAGAGAGCTCCTCAGGGCAAGGGACAGAGGCATTGCCGATGTGGTGGAGGCTGTCGGGCAGAATATGGCAAATGTCCGTGACGAGCTTTCCGTCATTGAGCCGAGGTTCTCCTACCAGAAGGAAAACTTCACTGAGAGCGGCAGCGGCATTATCCGCTCCTACCGGGGCGAGTGGTGCCCCTCGCCCGCCACGCAGCACGCTCAGCCGCAGGCAGAGGAGGACGGGAGCGCAGACGTTGTTGACGTGGATATCGGCGACCTCCTCAGCTTCGTGAGGAAGCCTGTGGAGTTTTTCTACAAGAAGCACGGCATCATCTTCGACATCTACGAGAAACAGCTTCCGGACAGCGAGAAGTTCTCGATTGATGACGACTACATCGAAAGGCAGGAGCTCACAGGCGAGCTGGTAAACGCAGGGCTCAGGGATTTCATGGCAGGCATGGGCGCTGATGACCCCATGTCGGAAACGCAGAAGGCGCTGAGGCTCTTTGCGCTCAGGGGGCAGAGTGCCGAGGGGAGCTTCGGGCGCAGCGAGACAGAGGAGCTCCTTAAGGGCGTACAGAAGAGCGGCATATTTGAGGCAGTCAGGGAAAAAGCCGCAGGGCTCCACCTTGTACCGGCCGCGTCCATATCGCAGAGCTTCACCTATGGCAGAACCAGGTACAGGATATCCGGAGAGATGCCGGAGCACTGGAGTGATGCGGATGACCATAACGATGCGTTCTTCATGATAAATCCCGTATCAAAGCCGGCGAGGCTCAAAAGGCACCTGTTCACCATAGCCCTTATAGACAGGGTGCTGCTAAGACAGAAGCCAGAAAGCGTTCAGGCTTTTGCCGGGATCAAGGACAGCGGAGCAGTCCAGCTCTACAGGCTCGAAAGCTACGAAGATGCTCCCTCTCTCAGCCGGAACCTCCTGGGCGGGCTGCTGGAGCTTTTCGTGAGGGGGCAGACGAGACCTGCATTCTTCATCGAGCAGAGCTTCAGGCCGGAGAAGAAAATCAGCGAGTCAGATATCTTCGAGGGGAAGGCCCCGTCAGGCTTCAGCGGCTCAACGCCATTCTCCGGCGACATCCTGATCGGCAGCAAGAAAAAGTTCATCAGCACGGGAAACAGCCCGTTCAGCAGCATGGCCGATCTGCTTAGCTGCGTGCTTTCATCCCAGGGCAGCGCCTCAAACGGAAAGGGCACGCAGGAGCAGCTTCTCGAAAAATTCAGGGAGGCCGGTAAAAAGGCCGCGAAGGAAAATGAGGATCCGGAGGCAAAGTCTCAGGAAAAGGCCGCGGAGCTGGTTGAGACAGAGCTGAAGTTCCTCGATGCTTTCGCCGGCGCCGCTGAGGATGATCAGAACCCTGTCTATGCGAATGCCTTCGCGAACCGCACTTTCAACAAAGACGAGGTGGATGAGATCATCAGGACAAGCATAATCTTCCACGCCATGACAGAAGGCAGGAAGGCATCCGAAGAAAAGCCGGCCCAGACACAGGAGAAGGCCCCGGGAAAAGCCTCAGAGAAGGCACCGTCCAAGGAAAAAAAGACTCCGGCCAAGGGAAAAAAGTCATCAGCCAGTGGAAAAAAATCCTCGGCTGAGAGAGAGAAGGCATCAGCAGGCGGGGCAGAAGAGAAATGAGTGACAGGACAGAGACAGTGAACAGCACTTCCGTGAACATCAGATCGCCCTACGACATAGATCTCAGCGTGAACGGCTTTATCCGGGCCAGCGCAGGCACAGGAAAGACCTACAGCATGACTGCCCTCTTCGCGAGGCTCATCACCGAGGGCATCCATTTTTCAGATGACGGCAGCGAAGGCTTCGCGCCGCTCGATCTGAGGAGGATCCTGGTAGTCACCTTTACCGAAAAGGGAACCGCGGACCTCAAAAGGGACATCAGGAAAAGAATCGACTCCCTGATCTCCCGCGTGAGCGTCGTCAGGATGACAGAGAGGTTCAGTGAGTCAGAAATCGCGGAAATTTACGGTGACTCCGGCAATTTCGAAACCCAGTTCATCAAGAGGATCGGCAGCGGGGAAAACGCCGTAAGGATCCTAAAAATCCTCACCCAGGCGGCCAATGACATTGATCAGGCCTCGGTCTTCACCATTCACGGATTCTGCAGCAGGATGCTGAGGGCCAACGCCTTTGAGTCAGGAGAGCTCTTCGGGCTCCAGGTAAACGAGGATACGGCAGAGCTCCTTACTGAGGCCTCAAGGGAGGTATGGAGGGAGAGCTTCTACCCCAGGGGCGCTGAAAATGAAATCGGCGATAAGGAAGCTGGGCTCGTGCACTCAGTCCTCGTAAGCCCTGACAGCATGGCGTCCCTCTTCAGCAAGCTTGGCACCAGGCTCTCCGACGGCACGGTATTCAACGCGGACTGCCCAGAGGAAAACGGCAGGCGTCTTTCTCCCCGGGAGGTCCTTGAGCGGATGCTCGACGGCAGCAGAAACGGGCTCGCTGACGCAGTGAAAAAAATTTCTGTCAACATGGACATCAAAACCCGCAAGGGGGACTTCAACAGGATCAGGGACATCATCGCAGGTCTCAGACAGGAGACAGACAGCGTTGCCATTATGAATGGTCTCTCTGAGCTCTGGAAAACCGTCCGCTCCCTTGCGGATGAAATCAGGAAAGCCCAGGACAAAGCCATAAAAGAAGGAAATGGGCCCTATAAGCTGAAGGACTGGGAGGCTGAAGTGCTCAGGCTAAGTGAGAATCCTGAGCTTAGAGACGCGTCGTGCCGCGCAGCCCGGGAAAAGAACGAGCTCCGCATGTCATTTGTCCGCGCGCTCTCTGAAAAGTTCCGCGGCAGGCTGAAGGCGCTCAGCTCACTCACCACGGACGATCTGCTGACAGATCTCAGGGATGCGCTCGAGAGTGAGCACGGCAGGGAGCTTGCCGCGAGGATCCGCTCGCTCCTCCCTGTCGCCATGATCGACGAGTCGCAGGACACAGACTCGGTACAGTCTGAGATTTTCAGGAAAATCTACCTCTCGGACGAGGCGAAGGCTGAGCATGCCAGGATCTTCATCGTAGGCGATCCCAAGCAGTCAATCTATTCCTTCCGCGGAGCTGACGTCTACACCTACAACAGCCTGGGGAAGGACATCTCAGAGAACGGAGGCTGCCATTACAGCCTGCAGAGGAACTACCGCTCGAGCGCTGACGTCATTGAGGCGGTAAACCTGCTCTTCAGAAACAGTCCAGGCAGCAGCCCGCTTGGCGAGGGAATCAGCTACGACGAGATCAGCAGCCTGAAGGAGTCAGAGCTAGTGATAAGCACTGCGTCTGAAACAAGGACCGCAGCGCCCTTTGAGATCTGCACCTGCAGCATTCCAGAGAAGTCACAGAGCGACGTTTTCCTCGAAAAGGCCGCCAGGTCCGCGGCGCTTGAGGTGCAGAGGCTCCTTGGCAGGCACCGGAGAAACGGAGAGGATGAGCAGTACCTGCTCTCCGGCAGGGCTGTGCAGCCCGAGGACATAGCGGTGCTCGTCAGCGCGCAGTACCAGGCCGATGCGGTAATCAGGGCCCTTAAGGATGTTGGGCTCAGGGGCGTCTATTACTCCGACCGGAGCTCCGTGTACAGCGAGCCTGAGGCGCAGAGCATGCTGTTCTTCCTCAGCGCGCTCAAAAATCCCTCCGACTTCAGGACGCTCCGCTCGATAGTAGCGGAGAAAATCTCCGGCCTTACCATTGAAGGCACCATGGCGATCCTGCAGGATGAGGGAAGGATCATCAGTCTCACGGATCTCCTCAAAAAATGCCGGGCAGACCTCGACAGCCAGGGAGGAATCATGAAGGCTGTCACCAGGTTCGTCACGGCCAGGGGAGTGTTCAGCCCGGACGGCTCCCTCCTTGACTCGCTGGTCTCAGCTGACGGCAAAGCGAACAGGAAAAGGGAGAGGAGCATCGTGAATTTCCTGCAGCTCGCCGAGCTCCTGAACGACGAGTTCGAGGACAGGGACTCGGTTGATGAGAAAATCGACCGCCTGCGCGACCTGATGGGGGACCTCGCCGAGCGCTCCTCTGACAGCCAGAGGCTGCGCCTCGACTCCGCCCAGAGCGGCGTGATAAAAATCATCACCATACACATCGCGAAGGGCCAGGAATTCCCCATCGTGCTGCTCCCCTTCGTATCGGCAGGGCTCAGGGAGCTCCTTCCTGAGGAGACGAGGTTCCATACCAGCCACACCATAAGCGATGCAGGAAGCGAGAAGCATACCAAGCTGCCCGGCCTTTACAGCAGGGAGACAGACCGGGAGACAGAGGAGAAGGCCAGGACAGAGGAGACTGCCGAGGAAATCAGGAAGCTCTATGTGGCCCTGACCAGGGCAAAATACCTCAACTGGGTCTTTGCCGCGAGTTATGAGAAGCAGACCGAGTCGCCCTGGTCAGTCCTCCTTGAGAGCGCCGGCATTGCCTCAACTGACGCGCTTGACGAAATAAAGCCGGATCCGGCAGGGCGTGATCCGGAACTGCTGAGGAAGTCACCGCTCCCAGAGCGGCTTTTTACCATGGGAAGCTTCCCTGAGAACGATGACGCTGAGACTAATGCAGAA
Organism: uncultured Pseudomonadota bacterium; assembly: GCA_900317945.1. GTDB lineage: Bacteria > Pseudomonadota > Gammaproteobacteria > Enterobacterales > Succinivibrionaceae > UBA2810. The sequence continues at coordinate 7,681 of ONIT01000055.1, read as the reverse complement.
GCAGAGGCTGAGCCGGAGCAGGGAAACGGCGGCGCCGCAGCGCAGAATGGAGCCGCGGACTTTCCAGCTCCTTCAGCGCAGGAGTTCACCGGCAGCATCGACCGGAGCTGGCACAGGCACTCCTTCTCCTCAGTTACCCACAACAGCCGCAGCGGGCACGGCATCGAGCAGGAGGAGAGGGATGAGCCTGCCGAGGCTGACGCGGCAGAGGGAGAGGAGGAGGCAGCAGCCAGAAAGCCGTTCCTCTCCCCTGAAAGCTTCCCGAGGGGCACCTTCCCCGGACTTTTCCTCCACAAGGTGCTGGAGCTCATCGACTTCCCGGAGATGGCCGCGCCTGAAAGCGACAGCAGATCAGCCTGGAGATGCCGGAGGATCATCAGCGAGCAGCTCATGAGGAAGTCCCTTGGGGACGAGTCCGCGGAGAGGAGATGGAACACTGAGAGCGGCATCAGGGCCATCGAGGCCTGGCTCAGGAACGTTGTGACAACGCCGCTCTTCCCCGGCACCAGCCTCTCAGACATAACCATGGAGCACCGGCTCTCCGAGCTCAAGTTCGTCATGCCGGCAGACTTCAGCACCTCGGCCTACAACAGCGCCGTTGATGCCGAACGGCAGAGGACGGATGATGATTTTGTCAGAAGGTTCAACACCATCGACATGGGTGAGGAGGATACGGCGCTCCGCGGCATGTGGACCGGCGAGATAGACCTCCTCCTGGAGAAGGACGGGAAGTACTACGTGATCGACTACAAGTCAAACCTCCTTGAGGACTATGACCGGAAGCATCTCGATGACGATATCATCAAAAGCCGCTACGACGTGCAGTTCATCAGCTACACGCTTGCCCTGCACCGCTTCCTGAGGAGCAGGATTAAGGATTATGACTACGACAGGCATATCGGAGGGATCGCCTACCTGTTCCTCCGCGGGATGAAAGGCGCAGGCAGCTCCGAAAACAGCACACCAGGAGTGCGCTTCCTGAGGCTCAGCAGGGAGCTGATTGAGGATCTTGACGGAAAATTCAGCGGAGGCAGCAGTAAATGAACAGCGTGGACAATATGACTTCCGGCACGGCTGCCGCGTCAGAGGGATACCGGTCAGATCTTTTCTCAGGGATCCGCGCCGCCAAGGCCCTTGCAGAGGAGCTCTGCGGCCTGGCCGACAAGGGCATCTCCGAAGAGGAGAGGAAAGTGCTCGCATCTCTCCTGACGGCGCTCTTCCTCGCGGACGGGAGGGCCGGAATGGCCATTCCGCTCGGGAATGACAGCCTCCAGGACTTTCTCGGCGCATATGTGAGTGAGGCAAGGCTTAGGCACGGAAGGAGCTCTGAGGAAATGCTGAGCTCTGTCATGTCGGTCCTCGACGGCGCTGACATTGCCGATGCCCTTGGGAAAAGCGGCCTAACAGGCCCCGGGAAAAAGGCTCCGCTCTGCCTGAGCGATGACAGCTCAGAGCTTTCCCTCAGCGTCAGCTATGCGCTTGACATCCTCGCTGAGAACAGGATAACCGGGCCAGAAATCCCTGAAATGGCGGACTTCCTCACCTCTCTCTCCGGGCTCAGCGGAAATGACGCGGAAAGGTTCCGCGCGGCAGCCGCGGCTCTTGCCGCGGCCTATGCGAGGCAGGACTCCTGCCTGCCGCTTGAAGGCGGCGAGGAGGGAGAGCTCGGTGATTTCATTGACGCAAACTTTGACACCTCGGGGCAGCCATGGAACCATGCCCTCGCTTACTGCGCGGATTTAATCAGATCAAGGATCCTCTCCGGGGACATAGAGGAAACTCTCAGGAAAAGCCCTGCCGTGTCAGACGATGAGGAGTCGCAGACGCCGCTCAAGCTCTACCGGCACCATCTCTATTACCGCCGCTACGCCGACTATGAGAGAAACGCTGCGGCAAAGCTCGGCGAGCTCGCCCGGAAAAGCAGGATCCCCGCGGATGATCGCGGCGCGTACCTCGAAAGGGCCAGGAAATACCTTGACATCCTCTTTGACCCATCAGGCGAGAAGAACGAGGCTGACAGGCAGGACCTCCTTGTAAAGAAGACCGCCGCCGCGCTCTCGGTCCTCTCGAACCTCACGGTCATCACCGGCGGCCCGGGAACAGGCAAGACCTTTGCCGTAACCAAGATCCTGCTCCTCCAGAGAGCGCTCGCCGGGAAGGATCATGATCTTAGGCTCCTCCTCGCCGCGCCCACGGGAAAGGCCGCGGCAAGGCTCAGGGAGTCAATCGCGAACGCCATGGCGCCGGCCGGCAGCGCAGGGAATGAGGCCGCGAGAAGGTTCGATGAGAGCCTGCAGCGCCTCTCTGATGAGACCGGCATTGACAGGAAAGGCTTTGAAAGCACCCTCCTCACCGTGCCCATGACCATCCACTCCATGATCAAGGTCGTGCCGAACAACGCCAGGGCGCTCAGAAACAGTGAGCACCCGCTCACAGCCGACATTGTCGTCATCGACGAGACCTCAATGGTCGATCTTGCCATCATGGCAAAGCTCCTTGACGCCATCAACATCGGTGAAAGCACCAAGCTCATCCTCCTCGGGGACAGCCACCAGCTCTCGTCAGTGGAGACCGGCTCAGTGTTCGGCGACATCTCAGCCCTGCTTGGTGAGAGCCTGGACGATGAGACCAGGAAGGATCTCCGCTGCCTTACAGGCGCAGATTCAGCTGCCCCGGAATTGGAAAGTCAGAAGGAAAGATGCGGCCGCCACGCCGTTGAGTTCACGAGGAGCCACCGCTTCAGCGACGAGTCCGGCATCGGAAAGCTCAGGAACGAGATCCTCTCGTTCAAAGGTCAGGACGGCCAGGTTCTTTTCAGGCCTGGCGATGACCGGAGCATCACAGTGTTCTCCGACAGATCGGATAAGCTCCCGGAGAATCCGTCCGGTGAGAAGACGGTCGCCATCTATACTGCAGAGAGCTGCGCAAATCCCGAGCAGGCCATCCATGACATGGCCATCTCAGCGGCACTTGGGGAGCTTCGCGGCACAAACGAAAGCGCGGCAGGCTCCATCCATAACTACCGGGATTACTTTGCCTACCTGACTGCTGTTCTCAGACGGGCTCGGGGCGAGGGCGGGCGAAGGACTCTCACCAGGGAGGGCTGCTGCGCGCTTGATGACGGAAAGTTCATCGGGAGCCTCTTCAGGCATCTCGACGAGTTCAGGATAATCTGCAGCAACAGGAACGGCCCCACCGGAACGGGCGGGATCAACAGCAGCCTCTGCTGGAAAATACTCGAAGAGTTCGAAGGGCTCAGGCCAAGCCAGAGGCAGCAGCCCTCAAAGGACGAGTTCCTGCTCTTTGATGGGCTCCCTATCATGATTACCCGCAATGACCGGAACCTCGGGGTCAACAACGGCGACATCGGCATCATCCTCAGGACGGAGAAAGGCTGGGACGCGGTGTTCCCCGACAGCGAGCAGAAGCAGAGGTTCATCCCCTTCACGCTCCTGCCGGACTCCGAGACGGCGCTGGCCATAACCGTACACAAGTCGCAGGGCTCGGAGTTCACCCACACGCTGATGGTTACGCCCTCAGAGTACAACAGGGTGCTGACGAAGGAGCTGCTCTACACCGGCATCACGAGAGCGAGGAAGTGGCTGACCCTTATCGGGACAAAGGATGTCATCGTGCACGCGGCAGGCGAAGAGACGAGGCGCAGCAGCTGCCTCAGGGAGAGGCTCATGGAGAGAGAGGAATTCTCCTTCTGCTGAGAAAGGATCTGAGAACCCGGCAGGGAGGCTGGACCATCCTCCCTGCTGCTCAGAATGAGAGGATGCGCGTCAGTCAGGCTTCCTGACCGAAATCATCCTGATGAGCTCCTCCGGGCTTGAGGGACGGAACCTTGCCCTGACCTCACCGGGCTCCCTGCTGCCCCAGCCGGCGAGCGCGAAATCAATCCCCGCCTTCTCCGAGGCCTCGCCGTCAGTCGCGGCGTCGCCTACATAGAGGGTCCTCTTAGGATCCGCGTTGTTCTTCCTGAGGTAGTAGAGGAGCGGATCCGGGGAGGGCTTGGGCCTCTCAGTAAGATCCGCGGAGACCGCTAGGCTCACATAGGGCCTGAGCTCCTCCGGGAAGCGGATCCCGACCGGGCCGACCAGAACCTCCCAGCTCCAGTCGCGAGATGTCGCAAGCCCGATCCGGACTCCCTTCCCATGGAGATACTTCACAGCGTCTAGGGTTCCCTCAAACATGCGGCTCCTTCCCTGGGAGAGCTCCCTCACCAGGGAGCACCACTCGTTCTCGGTCTCCTCAACCTTCTCCGGGCTTATGCCGAGAATGGCAAGAGTCCTCGAGAGCGGCATGCCGGCAAAGCGCATCACAGACTCCGGAGTCTCGTTAGCCCGCATGCCGTGCCTCCCGAGAAGCTCCCAGAGCGCCCCCATGCAGTAGGAAAGCGAGTCGTAGAGCGTCCCGTCGAGGTCAAAGACGACATCGTCATAGAGGAACTCCGGGTTCTGCCGCGGCCTCTCCTGCACTCCCGCAACAAGAGCGACTATATCTGATGGGGTTTTGAACTCATAGTCGGCGCCCGAAACTTCTCCGGCAGCTCCCCATGAGGCGAGGCCGAACCTGACGCCAGCTGCGTGCGCAGCGGCGAGGTCGGTCGGAGCGTCTCCGATATAGAGAGTCCTCTCCTTACCGGCGCCCAGCCTTTCCAGGGCAAGAAGTATCGGATCAGGCGAGGGCTTGCCCTTCTCCGTGTCGCCTGAGGCAACGGACGTCTCGACATAGGGCTCAATCTCCTTCGGGCAGACGCCGCTGCCGCCTCCGAGGAGATGGGCGATTTTCCTGTCCCTTGAGGTTACGATCCCAATTCTGACTCCCCGTGCGAAAAGCTCGCCTACTGCGTCAAGCATGCCCGGGAAAACCTGAGCGCTGCCCTGCTCCAGAACGTAGCGGAGCCACCTGTCTGCGGCGCCTTTCATGCGCTCGGGCGTCTTATAGCCGAGCTCGCTCAGCGTAACATGCCCCGGCACGCCCGCCCAGGCCTGCAGATCGGACATCCCGACGGTATCGTTGCCATCCTCCCGGAGCACGCGGAGGAGCGCGCTCATGGCCACAGGCAGGGAGTCGTAGATGGTTCCGTCAAGGTCGAAAATAACAAAGTCAAAGCGCATGCATGGTCTCCGGGGCCGGCACCGGAAAATACGGTGTCGTGAAAAACTCTCCGGCAACAGCCGGATCTATCAAAAACGGCTGTATTTTACCCTTTCATGAACACAGGATGCCGATTACCGAAGGCCAGCCTCAAACTTCTTCCGAGAGCACGATCTTCTGTTCAGGAACCGAGAAAACCATGGCGAAGCGGCGGATTTCCTTGACCGGAATGTAATTGCCGTAGTCGTGCTTCATGATCTGCGCTTTGGCCTCCTCTAGCTTCTTCTCAGGAGACTCGCCTTCGCGGGCGCATTTCATCTCAATGATCAGCCTTCTGCCTGGCATCTCAAATGTCAGGTCAGCCCTGCCGCCGTTCTCTGACACCTCGCTCCTGACATCGTAGCCGACACCCAGACAGTAAAGAAGCGGCGCATCACATACTGCGTACTCGCTCTGAGCCTTGTGGAGGCTGTTCAGAATCTTGTATGTGCGGTTGAAGAGAAGCGCGATGTCATTGTCAGACACATCAGTTTTGTTGAGCACATAAGCAGACTGATTGAGTGACTGAACTCCCTTCTGATCGCACTTTTTGAAAGTGTCAGACAAAAGGATTCTTGCCCATGCATGCCTGAGCTCGAGATTGGGAAGTCCGAAATAGAAATAGAATGGATCTGCTTTCTTTATAGTGTAGTAGCCGCACTGTGCCAGAATCACAGTTTTTCCTGCCGGACTCTGCAGGTCAAGATTCATTACAAATTCATCATGAAGTACAGGCTGAGGCTTTTCATCGTCCCTGCTGACACCTCCGGCAGCTGTCAGGAAATTATTCAGCAGCGTGCTGACACCGCTGTCCCTGAACCAGTAATCCGAAAATTTGTGCCTCCCGTTGGGAGCGAGGAAGTTTAGAACTGACCATGGCTGGTACACATGGATTGACGCGTCCTCGTCAAAGCAGTACCCGTCGTAATGCACTCTGAGCTCATCCATAACCTGACTGATCTGCACGTCGGTCACTGCATCGGTATTTATACCAAAAATTGAAGAGGCTGCCGCCTTCAGATAGTCGGCAAAATAATGCCTTATCTCATCCTCAGTATATCCGAGCATACTGCCATAGAGAGGGTTAAGGCTCAGATCCTCAATGCTTGAGCCTGCACTGAACAGAGCTACCTTGTTGAAGCGGGATACACCGGTAACGAAAATAAATCGGAATTTGTCGCTGTTTTCCTTAACTGATAAATAGAAATCACGGATTGCCTTCCGGATATCGTTTAGAATATTCTGATTTCCTAGATTCGTGTTCAGCGGGCTGTCGTACTCATCCACCAGCAGGACCATTGAATTAACCTCTGCCATAAGACAGATTTTATTCATCAGAATTTTTATGGTTCTGTATTTATCAGGTGTCTCCTGCCATCCAAGGACGTCAGCTTTTTTGGCAACATCGAGAAATTTTTCAACCGCATCCTTCTGGAAACTTTCAACGCTGCCGCACTCAAGCCCAGAGAAGTCAAAACGCAGGACCGGGTAGGTTTTATCCGTCCACTGCTTCTCAATGGCAAGGCCTTTGAACATTTCAGTGCCGCGAGAAAACAGGCTTTCAAGAGTTGACACCAGAAGGCTCTTTCCGAACCGGCGCGGGCGGGAGATGAAACACTGGTCATTGTTTTCAATCATCCGGTATATGACATCAGTTTTGTCAACGTAGACCATATCTCCGGTTATGATTGCGTCAAATCCTTGTTTGCCGATAGGTAATTTTTTCATGATGTCCCCTGCCTTTTACCGGATCCCTAGTGACAGTCTACCATCTATTATTGAATCACTTATGGCATAGATTTGAGTCTCACGCCACATAGAAAATTGATTGACCATTTATTTTCGGAATTCCTGCCTCTTCCTGTTTAATTTTTGCCACGCATGGCACTGACCGTCTGCCTGATTGCTCAGATAAACCTTGGATCCGCCATGAGATTCAGTCCTGTCCAAGCAACACCGTATCATCATCCATAATCACCTCACGGAAAGGACGGCTGCCGATTACCCTGCTTTCAAGAAGCTCGTCCATGCTGTCATACTTGCCCAGCAACTCGTACTGATGCTCACCCTTGCAAGCCTCTTTTTTCCTGTGATGCAGTCCGAAAAGCGCATCCTTTTCATCAGCATACATATTCCATGTATGCAATCTATATTCCTCTCCTTTATACTCAAAATCGAGCCCAAACCAGTGACCATCTGATGGTCCCCATTCTCCAACATACTGAGAGGTAAACTCTTCAAGGCTGGTATATTCATTTTTTCTCATGATAACTGAAACTCTTTAATAATCTGCTGAATCAAAACTTGTTCTTCAGCTGTAGGTGGAACTCCTGGAGCATTCTTATCGTGTTTTAAATACACATGTCTGTGTGGTTGAACACCTCCATGATCATGTTCAAAATCGATACAGACAGCCTGTTTATGGTTTTCATCATAATTCTGAATTTCCTAAAAATTGGGAATTTTAGTTTTTAATTTCCTTTCTCTTTTTGCGAGGTACACCTTTATCAGATCTCGGCTTGCGTGGTTTCGAGTCCTT
>ONIT01000040.1 GCA_900317945.1 uncultured Pseudomonadota bacterium | reverse complement strand
ATGCTGAAACTGCGGGATGATCCAGAGCTTGCGATCAATGGAATTATCAGGTACTGCAAAATTGCAGGCTCGGACGATGCGGTTCGTGCGTAGGCCCTGAAAGATTGTCTCTCCCCATGGGATATGGGGAGGTGCAAATTCCCTGCCGGAAGAGGAAGGGACTGAGGCTCACACCTCTTCCGAAAGTACGATCTTCTGTTCCGGGACAGAGAAAACCATGGCAAAGCGGCGGGTTTTCTTGACCGGAATGTAATTGCCATAGTCGTGCTTCAGGATCTGCGCTTTGGCCTCCTCAAGCTTCTTCTCAGGAGACTCGCCGTCGCGGGCGCACTTCATTTCGATAACCAGCCTTCTGCCCGGCATCTCAAATGTAAGGTCAGCCCTGCCGCCGTTCTCTGCCGCCTCGCTCCTGACATCGTAGCCGGCTCCCAGACAGTAAAGGAGCGGCGTGTCGCATGCGGCGTACTCGTTCTCGGCCTTGTGGAGGCTGTTCAGAACCTTTTAAGTGCGGTTGAAAAGAAGCGCTATGTCCTTGTCAGACACATCAGGATTGTTAAGCAAATACCCTGACTGCTTGAGGGCCTGTACACCCTGCTGATCGCACTTTTTGAAAGTGTCTGACAGGAGAATGTTGGCCCATGCATGCCTGAGCTCGAGGTTGGGAAGTCCCAGATAGAAAGAGAACGGATCTGCTTTCTTGATGGTGTAGTAGCCGCACTGTGCCAGGATGACGGCTTTGCCTGTCTGGCTCATGGGCTCAATATTCATGAAAAATTCATTGCGGGGGACCTGCGGCTGCTCATCATCGTGGGTTACGCCCCCGGCCGCTGTCATGAAATTCTGCAGCAGCGTGCTGACACCGCTGTCTCTGAACCAGTAATCCGAGAATTTATGCCTTCCGTTGGGTGCGAGGAAATTGAGAACCGACCAGGGCTGGTACACATGGACTGAAGCGTCCTCGTCAAAGCAGTACCCGTCGTAATGAGCTCTGAGCTCATCCATAACCTGGCAGATCTGCACTTCGGTCACCGCATCAGTACTTATCCCGAAAATTGAAGAGGTCGCCGCTTTCAGATGAGGAGCGAAACAATGCCTTATCTCATCCTCAGTATATCCGAGCAAAGCGCCATATAGAGGATTAAGGCTCAGGTCCTCAATGCTTGAGCCAGCACTGAACAGAGCTGCCTTGTTGAAGCGGGATACACCGGTAACGAAAATAAAGCGGAACCTGCCGCTGTTTTTCTTAACCGATAAGTAGAAATCACGGATTGCCTCCCTGATTTCGTTGAAAACTTCAGGGTTGCCGAGATTAGCGTTCAGTGGGCTGTCGTATTCATCTACCAGCAGAACCATTGAATTATTCTCTGCCATAAGGCAGATTTCATTCATCAGAGTTTTTATGGTTCTGTATTTATCAGGAGTCTCCTTAGAGCCCAGCACGCCTGCTTTTTTTGCGATGCCAAGAAATGTTTCAACTGCATCCTTCTGGAAACTCCCGACACTGCGACACTCAAGATCTGAGAAGTCAAAACGCAGGACCGGGTAGGTTTTATCCGTCCACTTTTTTTCTATGGCAAGGCCTTTGAACATTTCAGTGCCGCGGGAGAAGAGGCTTTCGAGAGTTGATACGAGGAGGCTCTTGCCGAACCGGCGCGGACGTGAGATGAAGCACTGGTCATTGTTTTCAATCATCCGGCAGATGATATCAGTCTTGTCGACGTAGACCATATCTTCAGTCCTGATTACATCAAATGACTGTTTGCCTAAAGGCAGTTTTTTCATGATATCACCTGCTTTTTACCGCTTCCCTGGTAACAGTCTACCATCTATTTTTGCGTTAAAGCAGCAGACGGAGCACAAAAGTCCCGTTCTCCTGACATGCGATTATTCAGATCAGGCTGGCACCAGTCAGTTCTAATTTCCAAAGCAGCTGTTGAGAATTTCAGGCTCACCTGACAGTTTTCAGCTGTACAGGCTGAAGCATCTTCGGACATGCGCGCTCTGACTTGGAACCTTATGCGGCATCAGCACTCTCCTCATAGATCCATGCTTCAGGCGCTGGAACGGGCAGGAACACTGCTTATTCGCCGGACATAATAATCCCGCAGCTTACAGGGCCGCGGGATTTTCAGTGTGCGTGCTGTTTTTCTGCTCCGGCTCATCAGAACTGGAAGCGGGAGCCTATTGCGCTGCTGGCCTCTTCGTCAGTGTGCTCAGAGCCCGCCTGGGATCAGCCGCCCTTAGGTGCAGCCCGTCCCTTAATGCTCCTCCTGAGCCCCTTCAGTGTCCGGAGCGCCTCGTCCTTAGCAAGGGTTCCGCGGTAGAGGCAGTCATAGAGCACATTCCAGTACTTCCTGATGATGCCCGCGTTCTCCTCTCCAGCCTTCTCGGCCGCACGCTCAGCAAAGCTCCTCACCGTCTCGCCGGTCTCGCGCGTGAGCCCCGGGATGAGCCTTGAGATCCTCTCCTCGAAGCGTGAGACCTCAGCCGCGAACGGCTCGCTCTTCCTTCTTGAGGAGATGAGGAGCACCGCGAGCATGGTGAGGAGGATGAAGCCGATGATGATTATGCCCGCCTTCACCAGCTTCTCGAAATAGCCTGCATAGCGGCTCCTGACGCCCCCGGAGGAGGGCTCGTCAAGGCCGTAGTTGACGACTAGCCTTGCCCAGCTGAAGGAGATGTCGTCCATCATGTTCTTCATCCAGGTGTAAGCCCTCCCCGCAAGTCCCATGGCCGCGGCATCGGACACGCCGTCGTCAGCGCCATGCAGGACCACGTAGCGGTTGATGAGGGCCGTCGGATCAATCTCCTGCCAGGTGCCGGCGTACCAGGCCTCGACCCAGACGTGGGCGTTGTTCTCCCTTATGGTCAGATAGTCGCCGTCCTGGCTCCTGGTGCCGCCCACGAAGCCTCCGACGAGCCTCGCGGGGATGCCCATCGAGCGGAGGACGTAGGCGGTTGCCGAGGCGTAGTGGCTGCAGTAGCCGGTCTTCGTCCTGAAGAGGAAATGATCGATTGCCGAATCGCTCCTGTCCGGCTCAACGTCAAGCGAGTAGGCAAAGCCGCCCGCCTTGAGGTAGCCCAGGAAGCGAGCGACGGCGTCCTCGGGCGACGATGACTCGTTCCGGATTTTTATGGCAAGCTGCCTCGTCCTCGGGTTGCTGCCGCTCCGCCGGAGCCTCGCGTCGAAGTACCCGGGCCTCTCCTCCGAGCGGTCAATGCCGGAGAAGATCGAGAAGCGGTAGCTCTCCCTCTGCATCACCTTCCTCTTCGAGAGCCAGACGTCATCCTGCCTGAGGTAGATGCAGGTGTCGCACTCTGAGCTCCCGAGGAGCGTCGGCAGGAAGTGATCCATGCCGGGCTCCATGAAGACAGTGTAGCCGCCCCGCTTCCCGCCGGTGAGCCTCGGCCCGGGCGCGTCCACGAAATAGGGGATCCTGACGTCCAGGGACTTCACGAGGTCAGATGACCGCCCGGACATCTTCCAGGTCCTGCCGTCAAAGAGCGGATAGACTGCCGTCCGGAAGTAGAGGCTCTGCGGGATCTCGGTGCCCGGATCAAAGGAGACGCGCATCACCATGCGGTCGGACTGGATGATCTTCCCCAAATCATCGGTGCTCACCTCGTCTGTGAAGCCCGATCTAGAGGTGTCCCCGATCTGGGAGTTCCAGAACGGCTGGATACGCGGCATGAATATGAAGATTGCGATGGCGAGCGGCAGCGCCTCAAGCGCGATTACGGCGCTCACCTTCGCCGCCCCGCGGAAGTCAAGGCAGCTCTCGAGGAACACCGCCGTAAGGAGGTAGAGGAACACCACGGCAGGCAGGAAGAAAATCATGACGACGCCGGTGTTGAACACCAGGACGAGGCCCGCCAGGAAGAAGATGCCGAGCTGGTGGTAGAAGACGTCGCGCTGCGAGCTGTACTCCAGGAACTTGAGCGAGGTGCCTCCCGCGAGGAGATCAATGAAGAGGCTGAGCGCGGACCTGGTCGCCGCGAAATACCCGCCTATCACCGCGATGACAGTGAGCGTTATGGCAAGGCGCGCGTAGCGGTGCATGGGCGGCACGATGCGGAACGAGCGGAGGAAGCGCCACAGGCAGGGGAACGGCGCCAGGACCGAGATGACGAGGTCAATCCTCCCCATAAGCGGGATCCAGACGAGGAAGAAGCTCAGCGTGAGGGTGATGAGCGCCTTCCTGCTTATTACAGTCCTCTTCTCTTCTTCTTTCATGGTATGAGCGCCATCCTCTCGAGAATCCTCTCCATGTGCTCCCGCCCGGAGCCAGGCCCTATGACAGAGCCGCCGAAATCGACGCCGAAGGTCCGGCCCGCGTCAGTGAGCATCAGCACGCCGTGGCAGGCGACCGAGAGGCAGGTCTCGCGGTCCGCAGGGTAGGAGAACACCTCGATGACCGGCGTCTCGGTCGAGTCCTCGGAGAAGTCCTTGCTGTAGTAGCCGCGGCCCTGCGCCACATGCTTCCAGGAGATGAAGGAGAGCGGCTCGCCGGTCCGGTACGGGCGGAGCCCAGCGAGCTCGTCCATGCCGGCGCCCTTCACGTGCCCGGAGATCCTCTCATTGCGCTCGCCCCGGGGCCCGCCGCTCCGGAGGACGCACTCGCCTGCCTCAGGCCTCGGGTAGGCAAGGCAGCTCTGCCTGAAGTCGACTGCCGCGCGCGAGCGGAAGAGCCCCAGTGGGAAGGTGCTCTCGAGCGAGATGATGCCGGGCGCCGCCCTCCCGCGCCTCGTGAGGAGGCAGGAGACCCCGATCTCGCCGTGCCCGTCCAGGACCGGCATGAACTCCGGGATGAAGCCCTCGGCGTCGGCGCGGCAGGTTATGGACCAGCGCTTACGCTCCGACGCGATGCGCAGGCGGAACCTCGCCGTCTGCCCGACGTAGCGGTTCTCTGACTCCACGGGCTCAATCGAGATGCCGGAGATGTTCCGGTAGGAGTAGACCATCACCGTCACGAATATGCTGAAGAGCCAGGCGGAGAGGCCGATGATCAGGTTGTTCTCGGCGTTGATGCCGAAGATGAGGAACGCGATGAGCGCTGCGACAAAGAGCGTCCCAGCCGCGCTCGGGTAGATGGCAGTCGAGTCGATTTTCGGCACGAACATGCTCTTTCCCTTCATCTTGAGCGCGAGCCAGCGGTCAAGCCACAGTCGGCAGAGATGCCCGAAGCCGCCCCAGATCCCCCTTGCGCTGTCCATCAGACCGACACTCCGACGCTCTTCAGGATATGCTCGGAAAGGCCGTTGAGGTCGCCTATCGTGCCGGCGCCGCGCCTCATGCGGTGCTCCGCGACGGCCGGGAACACCGCCTGCACGTCCTCGGGGATGACATAGTCGCGGGAGTCAAGGTAGGCCCAGGAGCGCGAGGCGGCAAGGAGCGCTATCGCGGCGCGGGGCGAGAGCGGGTTCGGGATCTTGGCGTCGGATCTTGAGGCGGCGATGAGGTCCTGGATGTAGTCGAGCGCCGCGTCGGAGGCCTTCACCGCGGCCGCCTCCTTCCTTATCTCAATGATCTCCGAGGCATCGGTGATGGCGTCAAGCCTGCCCTCAGTCTTCTTCCCGAGGAGGATGTTCCTCTCCGCCTCCCTCGCGGGATATCCGATCTCAATCCTCATCATGAAGCGGTCAAGCTCCGACTCCGGGAGCGTGTAGGTGCCGCTCTGGTCCTGCGGGTTCTGCGTCGCGATGACGAAGAAGGGCTCGGGGAGAGGGTAGGTCTCGCGGTCAACCGAGACCTGCCTCTCGGCCATGGCCTCAAGGAGCGCGCTCTGCGTCCTTGGGCTCCCGCGGTTGATCTCGTCGGCAAGGAGGACCTGGGTGAAGACCGGCCCCTTCCTGAACTCGAACTTCCCGCTCTCACGGTTCATGACCGACATGCCGATAAGGTCGGCAGGCAGCATGTCCGAGGTGAACTGCACTCTCTGGAAGGAGAGCCCCAGGAGCGAGGAGAGCCCGGTCGCGAGCGTGGTCTTCCCCATGCCCGGCAGATCCTCGATGAGGAGGTGCCCGCCCGAGATGAGGCAGCAGACCGCAAGGCGGATCTGCCGCTCCTTCCCCAGAAGCACGCCGTTAAGGATCTTTATAAGGGTGTCTGCCGTTCTCATCTCATACCTCATTCTGTTACCTGCCCTCTACCCGATCAAGCGGGCGCAGAGCCCGCGCTCCCCGCGGAAAAGTCAGTCTATCAGAGGCGCCCTACCATTGCCTGCACTGCAGGGCAAAATTGGAACGGCGCTCAAAAAAAAGATCTCCGCGGGGCAGAGTGAGTATATTTGCGCAGTGGGAGATATGCCAATGAGATTTAGTACTGTGACGCTATAAGATTTTCTTATGAAGGCGCCTCTAAGGGGAATGATCCGGGCCCGGCCGGCCTGCGGGCGGCAGCGGCATCCGGTGAGTGGCATGCCTGCCGGAACGCGAGCCATTTTATCAGACATAAATCCTGATTGCCCGGAATTAACTTCAAAAATGCAACATGATTCACAGAAAAAACCGTTTTAAGCTCTCAAATCGGCCATTTTCCGGAAGCGTGAAAGATATACTAAATGATATAATCAGAGGCGGGGGAAGGGACTGTTCCGTCTAATCTGCCGCACGCGGAACTGCTGTGCCCTTCCGGTCAGCTCACCGCAACAGCCTTCCGCAGGAGGCAGCAGATGAAGGTCAAAGAATACACAGTTCCGGAACTCAGCGAATACCTTGAGAGCCTCAGATCGCTATATGACATCGTGAGGCTTGTTGCCCCGGAGAGCTGCCGCATCATCGAGCTTGACCATGACAGCTACGCCTTCGGCCGGAAATGCTTCGGCTGCTGGGAGAGGAGCGAGAGGTGCAAGACCTGCACCAGCGCGATGGCGCTCAAGACCTCTGTCGCGCAGGGCAAAGTCGTTATCAAGAAGACAAGCCAGTTCTCCGTCTACTCCGTCCCGGTAAGGCTCCGGGGCGCGAATGACGTGGTGTTCCCCTGCGTCATCGAGATGGTGACGACCCACCGCAACTCCATCCCCGTAACCTACACCGATGACCGGCAGGACACGCTTATAGTGCCCGCCGGATCAGGCGCCTCCGGGACCGGCGCCGACCAGTTCGCGACCGGAAAGACTGACCTCCTCACCGGACTCCCGAGCTGGGCTGAGTTCTGCCAGACGACCAGGGACATCTTCATCCAGTCCCCCTCCGAGCCCCGCGTCATAGTCATGACCGACATCTGGAAGTTCGGGCTCGTGAACGAGCTCTTCGGCATCGAGAGCGGCAACACCATCCTCCGCGGCATGGCTGACGCGCTCCGCGACAGCGGCCTCAGGTACGAGAGCATCTGCCGCAGGGGCTCCGACCATTTCATCATGTCATTCAAGAGCGCTGACTACAGCGAGGCAAAGCTCACCGACCTCCTCATGAAGCTCAGCTCGATGTTCACCGAGTCGGTCTGCCGCATATTCCTGCAGGCCGGAGTCTACCGGGCAAACGACCTCACCATGCCGCTCTCCTCGATGTGCGACCGCGCGAAGCTCGCGCTCAACGCCATCAAGGAGAAGACCAAGTTCATGATCAGCGAGTTCGATCAGAACATGCTTGACAGGCTGGTTCATGAGCAGCATGTCCTGAGCTCGTTCAGATCGGACCTCGAGGCGGGAGAGTTCCAGGTCTACCTGCAGCCGCAGGTCGACAGGGAAGGCTCCATCAAGGGAGCCGAGGCGCTGGTGCGCTGGATCAAGCCGGACGGCACCATCGTCCCTCCGGACAGCTTCATCGGCATCCTGGAGCGCAGCTGCCTCATCTCCGACCTCGACCGCATGGTCTGGGACCTCGCGGCAGGCTACCTCGCCGCCTGGCGGAACATTGCCGGGAAGGACTTCTACATCTCGGTCAACATCTCTCCCCTGGACTTCTTCCACATCGACGTGATCTCCCATATGGAGAACCTCGTAAGGAAGTACGGCATCGACAAGAAGTCGCTCCACCTCGAGATAACCGAATCCTTCATGATGAGCGACACCGAGAAGCAGCTCCGCATCGCTGATCGCCTGATGGAGGCCGGCTGGATCCTCGAGATCGACGACTTCGGCAAGGGCTACTCGTCGCTCGGAGTGCTGAAGGATCTGAACTTCAATACCCTCAAGATCGACAAGTCCTTCATCGACGAGACGGAGAACCAGGAGAGGAGCCGCGCCATCCTCGAGAGCGTATTCGAGATGACGAAGAAGCTCAGGATGGAGGTCATAACCGAGGGAGTAGAGAGGAAGGAGCAGGTCGATCGCCTCTCGGCGATGGGCTGCAAGACCTTCCAGGGCTACTACTTCGACAGGCCCCTGCCGGTCCCAGACTTCATCTCGAAATATCTGTCAGGATCCGAGGCCTGATCATATTATGGCCGCCCGCTCTTCATGATAGAATCTCCTCCCAAAAGGAGAGTCTATCATGGGAAAGAAAAAGACCGGCGGCAGTTCAACCACCATCGCCCTCAACAAGAGGGCGCACCACGACTATTTCATCGACGAGCGCTTCGAGGCAGGCCTGCAGCTGCAGGGCTGGGAGGTGAAGTCGCTCCGCGCCGGACGGGCGAGCATCGTGAACGGCTACGTCCTCATGAAGAACGGCGAGGCCTGGCTCCTCGGCTCGCAGTTCACCCCGCTTGACGCAGCCTGCACCCACACCATCTGCGATCCGGACCGGACGAGGAAGCTCCTCCTCAACCAGCGCGAGATCGACAAGCTCACGGGATTCGCGAACAGGAAGGGCTTCACCGTCATCCCGCTCGCGCTCTACTGGAAGGGATCCTGGGTCAAGTGCGAAATCGGGATCTGCCGCGGAAAGAAGGACTACGACAAGCGCGAGGACATCAAGACGCGCGACTGGGCGAGGGAGCACCAGCGCATCATGAAGCGCGGCGGCAGGTAAGGCTGAAGTCCTGACATCCGGAGCGGCAGGGCCGCTCCCTTTAATTGCCTGAGGAACCATGTCTCAGTCCCGTGAGGCACCCCGGGCTATCTGAAAAACAAACAGAAGGCGACAATCCCCTCGACAGCTCCCGTAACTGCCCCGATGATCATGGATGTCCCATCCTCAAGCGAGCCGAAAAAGAGCCATCCGTGCTCATGCCAGTATGAGCCACGGTACACGCCGACAGCCATGAAGAAGATTTCCCAGAGGACAAGGAAGAAAATCGCGTAGCCACTGCCGCTGCCTGACGCGCTCTCCTGGGATGATGCGCTTTCATCCGTCTCCTCCTGAGCCTCCCCGGAAGACGGATGGACTTCCATATCATGGCCCAGAGGGGCATAGCTGACGCCATCAGGGCTGAGTCCCTCTATAGCATCGCCCTGCCAGGCCGCCATTAGGAGGTCCTCCTCATCAAAGCCCTGGCATCCCGTAGGGAGAGACACGCTGCGGTAAAAGCAGCAGCTCCAGTCACTGCTGCCGGCACTTTCCCATAAGGCGCCGGACCAGTAAGCTCCCGCCTCAGAATTCCCCAAAAGACATGAAGGCCCGGGGCAGGGAATGCCCGTGGTATCCGGAATAAGCGTGATGTTCCGGAAAGAAGACTCTCCCTGCGCCTCCACCGATAGCAGGGGGAGTACGAAAGATGCCTTGATAGCGCCCCTGCCGCAGCTTTCTGAAATTGCCATTATGACCTCACCTCAGAAACACCTTTACCGAGCCCTGGAGAACACCAAAAATACCAACCTGACTGCTGCACTGATGATTCCCAGGATCGTGAAAATCTTTACGCCATTCTCAGTCCAGCCAAGCGAGTCAGTAAGCAGGCCGATAGCTAAGCCGCAGAATGGGGACGCAATTATCGCAAAGACCTGAAGGAGTGTGAACAGGTCTGAGCCGCTGTCCTCATTCTGTGCCCCGCTTTCACCGCTCTTATGAGATGCCTGGTGAAGCGATTCCAGGCACCTTGCGGCACCCGCGCTCCCGTGAGCCGCTGCCCTCTGCCACCACTTCTCCGCCTCAGAGGAGCTCTTTTCAACGCCGTCACCGCTGCAGTATGCGCTGCCAAGCCGGAGCTCTGCATCCGCGTCGCCCTGCTCTGCCTTCTTCAGAAGCTCTGAAACCTCATCGTTCATAACCGCAATTCTCCCTTAAAAAGGAACCGGGAGGCTCCTGCGCCGGGCCTGAAGATCATCTGCCGGCGCCTGAGCGTCCCTCTTCTCTCAATATAGGTGCCGGAAGAGCTCTGTTCAACTTAAAAGCTGATTAAAAATGTCATAACGGATCATATTTTACAAATTCCATCTGTTTTGCCGTATTTCAGAGCATCTCCTTGAATATCAGAGGGATCTCAGGTGTTATTTGCAACCCAGATCAGGTACAGGATGAGCGAAATGACGCCTGCGATGCACCATGCGATCACCCACCCCGACGAATCGGCAATCAGGGCAAAAATGAAGAAAACCACAGCCGGCACCAGCGGGATCACGAATACCATAACGAACCAGAAGACTGCAATGATCGCCAAAGTCTTGAGCAACTCGTTCAGGCAGCCGCCTTTTTTCTTCGGCTCCGGGGAGGGCTGCGGGGCAGGAGCCGGTTTTGGCGCCGGCTTCGGAGCAGGCGCGGGCTGCGGGGCAGGTTTCGGCGCCGGCTTGGCTGGCTTAGGTGCAGGAGCCGGTTTGGGGACGGGCTTAGGTGCTGGCGCGGGCTGCGGTTTTGGGGCAGGCTTCGGGGCTGGCCTGGGCGCAGGCTGAGGCGCTGGGGCAGGTTTCGGCGCAGGCCTCGCTCCGCCGGCACTGCCTGATGCCTTTGTCCCGGCCTTCTCTCCGGCACCTCCAGCGAAAGGATCAAAGCCGTGATCCTCCGGCTCGCTGACTTTCTTAATCAGCCCGAGGGCAAATGAAATGCTGTCGACCGCGTAGACAGCGAGATCCTTCCTGAAGCGCTGATCCTTGACCAGGGATTCCTTTACGCCAGCCGCATCGCGGAGATAATCAGCATTGTTCTCCTTCATGGCCAGGCTGTAGAGCTTCTCTCCGTATCCGCCCTCGGCAACTGCGGACATCACCTGCCTCATGGCCGGGAAATCATCAAAGGCCTGGCAGTCATCAAGAAAAGCGACGAGGCGCTTTTCCCTTAAGACACCCATGCCCGACTGCCTGATAACAAGGCGCAGTGCCTCATTGAGCTTCATTGCGGTATCCTTCCTTTAATCTGCTGCCTCCCATGTTCCGGCACAGACAGCAGTCACTTCAGCAGCCTGTCGAATATTTTATTGTTCACAAATGCCATGGGAATGAGCAACACAAGGTTTGCTATAAGGTTGACCGGCACCCAGACCAGCCAGCTTACGCCGCTGTCTGCCTCGAGCAGCGTCAGATAAACCGATATTGCAATAAAGATGGCAATGAAGACGAAAACGGCAGCGTACCTGACAATTCTGTAGGCCTTTTCATGATCATTATCGCTTTCAGCGTGCGAAGTCCTGAACGACTCCAGGCGCTGCGCTGCCTCAGCGCTCCCCTGGGCAGCAGCCCTCCGCCACCACTTCTCAGCCTTGCCGGGGTCCCTCTCAACGCACTTCCCGCTGAAGTACAGGCTGCCGAGCCTCAGCTGCACGTCAGCATCGCCCTGCTCAGCCTTATGCGAGAGCGCGGCAATCTCATCATCCATAACAGGCCCTCCCTGAAGGCGAATTTGCATAAATTTTCATGTCACCTTCAATAATAATGCCTGCTGTGCCGCTGATCAAACTCCGGCAGCTTCTGAAATGTCATATCAGATCATTTTGAGACTGCAAATCCGCAGTCCGGGATGCAATAAAGGCGGCAGAAGCGGCACGTTCCAAAACTCCTGCTGTCTGCGGCAGCTCTACTGAGAAAAAAATAATCCAGCGGATTTCCGTAAGGCGGGACTTTTTCATGACTGTGCGCCGTATT
This sequence comes from uncultured Pseudomonadota bacterium, assembly GCA_900317945.1. Lineage (GTDB taxonomy): Bacteria > Pseudomonadota > Gammaproteobacteria > Enterobacterales > Succinivibrionaceae > UBA2810. Next base: position 15,690 of record ONIT01000040.1, on the reverse strand, counting down.
TCTCTTCAGTCCATCAGAACTCAAGTCGGGCGCGGAGCGGCGCATTTTGCCCGCATCAGTCACCACAGGAAAAAAAATTATTAAAAAATTTTAATTTTTTTGCAGTCCCGGTGAATTTCTGAACAAAAAAGCTGATTATTTTGTGACCAGTGTCGCAACGATGAACATCGCGGCCGCGCTCAGTTTGCTTAAACTCCATACAGTATATATAATGAAATCAGTAGAGGCGTTGCCTCAGAGCCCTGAGCCGGGTGGGAAAAAGCTGAACAGACGTTGCGCGTGCTGTTTTTTCTGACACGGCTTGCTTTTAGTAAGACCAAGCAGGACAGTTCCAATGACAGACAAATCAATCAACCTGGCAGCAGCAGCGGCCGTACTGGTGGCACTCGCAGTTCCTGCCCTCTCCGGCTGCGGCAGCAGAAACGCCGTGGCTGCCGGAGTGGCAGTCGGGGCCCCTGCGGAAAAGCTCGCGAACACCTACCGAAAGCGGCTTCCTATCGATCTCGATGAGTCCCACAAGGTTATCGATGTGCTCTCATCAACCAAGAACGACAGCGTTACTTTCACCTTCGTAGTACAGACCACCGACAAGAACGCCGATCCGGTAAAATTCCAGGAAGCATTCCGCACCAACTCCTGCCACAGCCGCACGTCAATGAACATCCTGAGCTTCTCCGACACGCTTGAGAGCCGCCTCGTAACCGAGGACAAGAAGGAGCTCGCGCGCGCAAGCGTCACTAAGAAGTACTGCAACACCTTCGAGAGATAAGGAGAAATTCCTCTTACTCACAGGGCGCGGACGAGGGAGCCTTCGGGCTTTCTCCCCGCGCCTTCGTGATCATGCGTAAAATAGCCGGGATTAGCCCGGAGGAACTGTAAATGTCAGAGAGAGACGAAGTGAGAGCCGACGCTGAGACGGATGAGGCGTCTCCGGCCGCGGGAGGGCCCGCCGCTGTCTCACCGTCAGCCCAGGAAGGCGATGCCCCTGCCGCAGTGAGGCATGATGCCCGCGGGAAAGCAAAGCCCAGCCCCTTCGCGACCTGGAAGAGGGGCAGCACCGGGCCCCTCGATCTCCTGAAGCACAGCGAGCTCCGCTACTCGACAGACGGCCTGGAGTTCATCAGGACCATCGTGAGGATCCTCGTAATCGCGATGTTCATCTGCGCCATAGCCGCGACCTACGTGATGAAGCGCTACGTCGCGGGCAATTCGCCTGCCGGCACCTTCATCATCGTCTTCTGCTGGTCGATGCCGATCATCATCTACTGCCCGCTCAGCGTGATATTCCACATCAGGAAGAGCTACCTCGTGAGGGTCGAGAACGGGCGCCTGATCTACCGCCGCTACTTCATCAGGACCGAGATCCCGCTCTCGGAGATCGATGACGCACTGGACACCAAGCCGGTCATCCGCGACCGGAACGGCGTCTGGATCCCGAAGCGCCACGGGAGGATCCTCCTCTCCGAGATCGACACCCTGCCGGGGCTCCCCTACATCGAGCAGCTCTGCTCGTTCCTCCGCTGCCGCCTCCCGGAGGAGCCGGCAGCCTCGGAGAAGAGCACGATATTCTCGCTCGGTGTCATACTCCTACTCCTGATTTCCAACGTGTTCGTCTTCACGGGCTTCATCTCCCCGGGGCTCAGCGCCTCGCACCTTGGGATCAGGACCGGGCTCATCCTGGACGCGGTCGGGATCCTCTTCATCTGGTTCGGGAGCACCGGCACACGGAGCATGCGCTACGAGAAGAAGAAGGGTGATGAGAAGAAGGAGACTGCGGAGGAGAGGCAGAAGGAACAGTCGGTGAAAAGCGCCCCGAGCGAGGCGCTCTGAGAATGCCCCGCTTCCGGGGCTATGTGTCAGGATCTTGTAAGGTAGTCCCCGGTACAGATCCAGTGGTAGGTGGTGAGCTCGGTGAGCCCCATCGGGCCGCGCGCGTGGAGCTTCTGCGTTGAGATCGCGACCTCGGCGCCGAGCCCGAACTGCCCGCCGTCGGTGAACCGCGTGGAGGCGTTCACATAGACAGCGGCGCTTCCCGCACCGTTCATGAACTTCTCCGCATTCGAGGCTGAGTCAGTCATGATCGCGTCCGAGTGCGACGCGCCGTGGGCGCGCATGTGCGAAAGCGCCTCGTCAACGCCTGATACCACCTTCACCGCGCAGGAGAGGGAGAGCCACTCGGTGTCAAAGGTCTCCTCATCCGCCGTCTCAAGATCCGCCGCACCAGCCTTCTTAAGAAGGTCATAGGCCTTAGGCTCAGCAGCGATTTTCACCCCGTCCTTTCTGAAGAGCTCAGCGAGCATCGGGAGGAACTTCTCCGCCACCTTCTCGTGGACCAGAACGGTGTCAAGCGAGTTGCAGGCCGCGGGGCGCTGTATTTTGGAGTTCTCGATTACCCTGAGGGAGCGCGAGAGGTCCGCGGTCTCGTCGACGAAGATGTGGCTCACGCCGAAGCCCCCTACGATTACCGGCACCGTGCTCTCCTTCCGGCAGCGCTCGGCAAGCGCCCGTCCGCCCCGGGGGATAATCATGTCGACGTATTTGTCCATGGTGAGGAGCTCGCCTACATATTTTCTGTCGGTGTCAGCGATGTAGGTAACGGAGGCCTCGGGAAGAGACGACTCAGTGAGCGCCTCCCTGATGATGCGGGTCAGGACCATGTTGGTTCCGAAGGTCTCGGAGCCGCCCCTGAGGATGCAGGCGTTGCCGGTCTTGAGCGCGAGCGACGCGATGTCTACGGTTACATTGGGGCGCGCCTCATAGATTACGCCGAGGACCCCGATGGGGACACGGCGCTTCCTGAGCCTGAGGCCGTTCGGGAGCACGCGGGAGTCAAACTCCTCGCCCACGGGATCGGGGAGGGATGCGACCTTCCTGACGCCCCCGATAATCTCGTCAAGCCTTGCTTTGGTGAGCGTCAGGCGGTCAAGCTTCGCCTCCGAGAGGCCGTTCTTCCTTGCGGCCTCAACGTCAGCCGCGTTCTTCTCCGAGATCTCGGCGCGCGCGGCGTCAAGCCTCTCTGCGAGCGCCAGGAGCGCCCTGTTCTTCTCTGCCGTTGAGGCGGAGGCGAGGACATATGATGCCCCGCTCGCCTTACGGGCCGCGTCTTCCATGTCAAACATCAGATTCCCTCGCTTACTGCCAGATCATCGCGGTGCACGGCAACGCTGCCGCACTCATACCCGAGGATCTTCTCGAACTCGTCGGAATGGTGCCCCATGATGAGCCCAAGCTCCTTTGAGGAGTAGCGCGTGATGCCGCGCCCCAGCTCCTTTCCCTCGAGGCTCCGTACGGAGACGACCTCGCGCCTCCCGAACTCACCCTCGACTTTCTTGATTCCGCTCGGGAGGAGGCTTGAGCCCCTCTCGAGAATGGCCTTCGCCGCACCGCTGTCCACGAAGATGGAGCCGCTCGGCACCTTGCAGGACACAATCCACATCTTGCGGCTCAGGACCGGGTTCTCTGAGCCGCGGAAGAGCGTGCCGTGGGAGCCGCCCCTGAGGAGGTCCCCGATGTTGGCAGGCTCCGCGCCTGACATCACTACAGTGTCAATGCCGGACATCGTCGCGATTGACGCCGCCTCAATCTTCGTCGACATCCCGCCGGTGCCGAGACCCGAGACGCTGCCGCCCGCCATGGCGCGGATCTCGTCCGTGATCTCAGGGACGACATAGATGAACCTCGCGCTTTTGTCCTTCTCTGGGTTCGCGGTATAGAGCCCCTTCTGGTCGGTGAGGAGCACCAGGAGATCCGCCTCGATCATCACGGCGACGCGCGCGGAGAGGTTGTCGTTGTCCCCGATCTTGATCCCCGGGGTCGCGAGCGCGTCGTTCTCGTTGATTACCGGGATAATCTTATGCTCGAGCATCGCCCTGATGGTGTCGCGGGCGTTGAGGTACCTGACGCGGTCCTCAAGGTCGGCGCCCGTAAGCAGGATCTGCCCGACATTGAAGCCGTAGATGGAAAAGAGGTTCTGCCAGGTGTTGAAGAGGCGGTTCTGCCCGACGGTTGCGACCATCTGCCTGTTGATGAGGTTCTTGGGGAGCTTGGGGTACCCCAGGGTCTCGCGCCCGGCGGCCTGCGCGCCGCTGCTTACCACGACGACCTGCACGCCGCTGCTCTCGAGCCTTGCGAGCTCGCGGACAATTTCAACCATATGGGACAGGCACAGCCTGTTCCCTCCCTGGGTAAGCACGCTTGTGCCGAACTTGACCACTATGGTCTTTGGTGTTTTCATGTTCATTGTTGTTATCTGAGATACCAGTCTACAGCGCTCCTCACTGCCTCATCGAGCATCGCGGCCATTTTACCCCGTTCAAGGAGGATCACATCGGAAACGTCAGCCGCGTCCGAAATCTTCGAGATGTCGCTCTCGGGGACGAGCGGATCGCCCTTCATGCCGATGATCTGCAGCGGCACATGTATGCCGGTGCGGAACACGCCCTGGAGCGAGAGCGAGAAAATCCTGCTCTTCGCGGCGGCGGCCGGCCAGACGCTCTCGCGCCCCAGGCGGTTCATGAAGACCGCCCGGAGCATGCCGGGGATGAGATTCTGCGCCTCAGCGTTCGTGAATATGTAGTCCGCGGGAGGGCTCACGAGGCACATATGGCTGAAGAGCCCCGGCCTCATGGCGCTGAGGCGCAGGGCGATGTTGCCGCCGAAGCGGACGGCGAACACGGAGATTATCCGGGTGTCGACTGCAGGCTCGTCGCGGAGGGCGTCGATGATGAGGCGGCAGACCAGGGAGCAGTCCTCGGTGAGGTCGAACTGAGCCGACATGCCGCAGCCCGGCGGATCGATCGTAAGCATGGCAAGGCCCGCCGGCCGGAAATAGTTCTCGTAGAGGGGATCGAAGTCAACCGAGCAGCTCTCGAGGTCGGGTAGCACCACGACGAGCGGGCTCTGTGAGCGGTCCTTCTCGAAGCGGAGGAGCGCCTTCACGGTCTTCCCGCCATCAGTGGCGGAGATTTCCCGGGCGCCGGTGGCGCGCTCAAGGATGCTGACGGACTGCCTGAGTGCCTTCTCCGAGGCGTTGTCGCGGCGGAGATAGGGATAGGCCGCCGTGGAGTAGAGGTGCGCGGCGCGGAGGAGGAGCGCTGTCGGATCGCTTCCCCTATCCTCTGCGGCGTTCGCCTCGCGGAGGACCTTACCGGCCTCGGACGAGAACTCATAAATCCAGTTTCCCGGTCCGTACTGCGCGACGGTATCAAGGATGCCGGGGCGCGAGCGCTTTGCGTCAGACGCCGCGATCCTCGAGAGGACCTCCTCGGTCTCCACGGGCGAGATGCCGTGCCAGGCCCACTCGGCGCGGTGGAGCATGCGGAACCAGCTCTTCCGGCAGCCGCCCGGGAAGCGGTGCTCCTCAATTTCCGGGAGATCGCCGCGGTAGGAGACCATCGAGGTCTCCGTGCCCCTCACCTGCTCCGCAATCATCCTCTCCTGGAGGCTGCTGCCGCCCATGTCATCCATGCTCTCTCCCGGACTTTATCCCAATCTCTTACACGACTTCACAAAAAGAGCCGGCACTGCTCTGTCGTGCGCGGCGCTCTGTGCAATAATAGAAATTTACAGCAGTTTACCATCATATCAGAGAGAAAGGAGCGCGCACAATGGCAGGAGCTGTTCAGGAGCAGGCAGGCGGCATGGCCGCAGCGAAGAAGAAGCCTCTTATGGCTGTCCATGACGGGGCATTTCATGCCGATGACTGCACGGCATACTCGATTATGAAGCACCTGCACCCCTCGCTCGAGCTGGTGCGCACCCGCGATCCCGAGGTCATCGCGACGGCCGACTACGTGATGGACGTAGGCGGTGAGTACGACAACATCACAAAGTTCGATCACCACCAGAAGTCCTTTACTGAGAAAAGGAACGACGAGTTCAATACCAAGTACGCTGCGGCCGGCCTCACCTGGAGGAAGTTCGGAAAGGACTACGTGAAGAAGGAGCTCGAGCTCGCCGATGATGACGACGCGACCGCGGAGCGCGTCGCGGCAAGGGTTGACCGCAACTACATGCGCTTTCTCGACGCGAACGATAACGGCATCGACGTGGGAGTACCCCGCGAGTACCCGGGTGTCCCCTCCGCTGTCGCCATGTACAACGCGGTGGTCGGGACCAAGGGCAACTCCGGATTCCTCGCGGCCGCCAGGATGTGCGAGATGATCCTGAGGGGCGAGGTCCGGAGCGAGTACCGCTACATCTGCGCCGAGGCGGAGATGCTGAAGGCCGCTAAGGAGGCGAAGGACGGCATCATAGAGACATCGGAGAGCCTTCCCTTCACCCAGGTTGCGTTCGAGAACTGGGAGAGCTTCAGGGACTGCGAGGTCGTTGTCTACACCGAGCAGCAGAGCGGGCGCTGGAGAATACAGTCGCTTCCCGCTGTAAAGGGACAGCAGTTCAGCAGGCGCTGCCCTGCCCCGAAGGAGTGGTGCGGGCTCAGCGGCGAGAGGCTGCAGGAGGTCTCCGGGCACAAGGGATTCATCTTCGTGCACGCGAACGGCTTCACAGGAGGAGCAGAGACACGCGAGCAGATGCTCGACATTGCGGAGGACTGGGTCAGGAAGTCGCGCGCAGAGAGGGAAGCTGAGAAGAAGTAGCTCATGGCGCAGAGAAGGATTCTGAGAAGCTCCCCGGCACATAATGAAGGGGAGATTTTCTGCCGGCCGGCTTTTCAGCTTGCACGCGCCGGACTTATCAGCGCTGCGGTGAGTCCGGCCGGGATGGGTCCTGTCTCGCATATCTCCTGAGATGCTGAAAGGCTTCTTATACAGTGAAATCAGTGGCAGAACCCGGTCTTTGCTGAAATAATGTCTGAAAAATGAACCTGGAGAACACCCATGGGAAATGACATCGCAGATCTCATCCGGCACGGCGAGACAAGCAGGGTGCAGTTCAAGCTCAGATTCACCACCCAAAAAGAGATTGCCCGGGAGATGGCAGCTTTCGCCAACTGTGAAGGAGGAGTCATCATCTTCGGAGTCGAGGACAAGACTGGCAGCGTTTCAGGCCTCAGTTACAGTGAAATTCAGGAGACCAGCCGCGAGCTCGCAAATGCCGCCAATGAGCAGGTAAAGCCCCAGGTTTATATCACTACCGATGTTGCTGACACTGACGGCGGCATGGTACTCATATGCCGGATACCTGAGGGCAGGTCAAAGCCATATAAGGATATCGGAGGCACCATTTGGATTAAGCAGGGCGCAGACAAGCGCAGGGTTACCGAGAACAGCGAAATACTCGGGCTTTTCCAGAACAGCGATGCTTACAAAGCCGATCTCACGGGCATTCCGGAAACCTCTGTCAGCGATCTGGACACTCTTGCCCTGAACGGCTTTTTCGAAAATGTGTATCACAGGAAGATCAGCGAGTTCGGCGTGGCACCGGACAAACTGCTCAGAGCCGCACGCATTACAGACAAGGAAGGCAGGCTCACAGCGGCCGGACTTCTGTTCTTCGGCAGTTACCCGCAGCTGTATCTCCCCTGGTTCACTATCAAGGCAGTCGCATTCAGGGGCAATGATATTGCCGGCACGGACTACGATGACAGCAGGGACATCGAAGGCACAATTCCTGCAATGTTCAGGGAGGGAATGCACTGGGTCAAGTCATTTCTCAGAAGGCCTCAGAACGGCAAGGGATTCAACAGCACAGGTGATCTGGAAATACCGGAGCCAGTCCTTGAGGAACTGCTTCAAAACGCACTGGTTCACATTGATCTCCTGAAGCCGGCAGCTATCCGTCTGCTGGTTTTCAGCGACAGAGTTGAAATTATCAATCCGGGATGTCTCCCCGGAAACCAGACGGTCGATGAAATCAAACTTGGCAACTCGCATCCGCGCAACTTTCAGCTTGCCAACTTCTGCGCCAAGATCATGCCCTACCGCGGTCTGGGATCCGGAATTCCCCGTGCCTGCGCTATGGACAGCAGCATTGAATTCGTCAATTCAAAGGAAGGCAATCAGTTCAAAGCCATTATCAGAAGGATACCCAGTGAAAATGTCCCTGATAAAACAGAAAATGTCCCCAATGGAGACAAAAATGTCCCTGATAAATCGGAAAATGTCCCCAATGGATGTCCCCAATGGAGACAAAAATGTCCCTGATAAATCGGAAAATGTCCCCAATGGAGACAAAAATGTCCCTGATAAATCGGAAAATGTCCCCAATGGAGATCTCAATATTCCCAGTGAAATACTCGACGCTCTCAGCAGTGCCGGGGAAAAAGAGGCTGTCACCAGCAGATGGAAGACCATACTGTCCTTCATGAAACAGGACAATACCGTGAGCACGATGGATATTGCCGCAAAACTTAACGTTTCAGACAAAACCGTCAAACGCGACATTCAGTCGATGAACAGCTTTATCCGCGTGCAGTGGATCGGCTCCAGAAGATACGGCCACTGGGAAATAGCGGCAGTTTAGCTGACAGCAGAATTTGCTGATTGCGGTGAGACGCACGGTAAATAACGCAGCGCTGCGGAAGATGTTCTGGCGCTCATGAATGCTTTGCCGCGAATGAAGACGTGAGCAGTGATCTGCTGGCCCGGCCTCAAGCCGGAAATCAGTAGTTTACGAACGTTATGTTCATAATTATAGGTGATACTTATGACTTCTATCAGTGCAGCCAAGCTACGTCAGAATATTTATAAGATTTTAAACGACGTCAATGAAAATTCAGAGCCGATTACCATAACAAATACCAAGGGAAAGAACGCTGTGATTATTTCAGAAGATGACTGGAAGGCCATCAAGGAGACAATATACTTAAACAGCATTCCGGGTATGGCTGAATCCATTCGAGAAGGCGGCGAGACTCCCATTGAAGACTGTGTCCCAGAAGCTGAAGCAAGTTGGTAAATCTTCCGCGTAACCTATGCCAGACAGGCTTTAAGAGATATTCCCAATCCCAAGTCTGCTCATTCAGATGTGAAAGCAAGCTGATCGCGGTTGAAACGCGGGCCTGTTATCTGTTATCCGTTCTGCTTCCCTCATGACGAATCATTGTTCCATGAAGCAAAGCCGTTATGCCAGCTGCTGCGGCAGCAGAGGAATACCAGTCTGGCTACATAAATGCCAGAGTGTCCTTACCGGGAGGCCCTGCGTCAGATACGATTTCCGCAATTCCAAGCCAGGACCTGCAGACGGAGCAGGATCAGGCACCGGCTGCCAGGCAGTATCAGCAGGCTGAAACAATCCGGCTGAGACAGTGAAAATCCTCGCTGACCTGCTCGCTCCGCTGGCACATGAAGTCAGACAAAGGCCATCCTGCCGCAAGGCGGCCCCATGTTTTTGCGGACGAGGCAATCCAAAAGATCGGAATAAAATGGTCAAAAAGATCGGAATAAAACCTCAGAAAAAAATCGGAATATAATCTCAGAAAAGTTCGGAATTTCCCTGGATCATTATGGAAAACCACTATTACCGCCCCAGGATCTGCGATGCTATCCTGCAGAGGATGCTCCGTACCAGCGGCGCCGTGCTTGTTTCGGGCCCCAGGCGGTGCGGCAAGACCAGTACTGCCGAACATGCGGCAGAAAGCGCGCTCTTCCTGCAGGATCCTGAGAGAAGGGCCGGATGTCTCAGGATGGCCCAGACTCAGCCTTCGTTCCTCCTGAAAGGAGCAAAGCCCCGCCTTATCGATGAGTGGCAGGATGCCCTGATCCTTTGGGACGCAGTGCGCTTTGCAGTTGATCAGACGCCCGGAATGGGTCAGTTCATCCTCACCGGAAGCGTATCGCCTGACTGGCAGAAAGAGTTCATGGCGGGCAAAGGCGGCAGCGGCGCAGACGAATCACAGAAGATCAGGCATACCGGGACAGGCCGCATCTCGGAGATGATGATGCGCCCGATGTCGCTCTGGGAATCCGGAGAGTCTGACGGCACAGTCTCTATCAAAAGCCTCTTCGACGGACAGAGCGATGTCGCAGCAGAGAGCCGTATCACACTTGAGGATCTTGCTTATGCCATCTGCCGCGGCGGCTGGCCTGAATCCCTGGACATAGAGAGGAGCTCTGCCCTTGAGTCAGTCAGGGATTACGCCGATGCCCTGTGCCGCAGGGATTTGGGCGCAGCGGACGGAGTCCGTAAGGATCCTGAGCGCGCAATGGCCATCCTCCGCTCCCTGGGCAGGCACATCTCCTCCATGACTTCGGACAGGTCCATTATGCAGGATGTGAGTGCCTCCGGCATCTCTCTCACGGACAAGACGCTTGAGGTCTATCTCTCCGCGCTCAGAAGGCTCTTTATTGTCGAGGACGTAAAAGCATGGCAGCCGCCCTTAAGGTCCAGTACAAAGATCAGGAGTTCTGCCAAACGCCAGCTCTGCGATCCTTCCATCGCCGCGGCCGCGCTGGGAATGGGGCCAGAGGACATCCTCAATGACTTTGAGCATTTCGGATACCTCTTTGAGTCCCTCTGTGCCAGAGACCTCAGAGTATATTCAGAGCCGCTCCGCGGCACGGTCAGGCATTACAGCGACAGCCGCGGCCTGAAGGCTGACCTCATTGTCACACTCGGAGACGGCCGCTGGGCTGCAGCCGATGCGAGGCTCGGGAGTGAGGAGACAGAGGAAGGCGCCCGGGATCTTGTCCGCCTAGCAGGAGACATTGACACGGAAAGGCTCCGGGCGCCTTCCTTCCTGATGGTAATCACAGGCGGAGGATTTGCCTATCGCCGCAGGGACGGCGTGTTCGTGGTGCCGGCCGGGTGCCTGAAAGATTAGAAAAGTATCCTGTCGTGGAGCCTTCCAGCGCGTGGGTAAATTCAGTCCCGGCTGTCATTGAGCCAATTTTTATGCTCAATGACAGCTTCTACGATCTCGGACACGGAAGCGCCTGCGGCACAGGGAACATCACTGACCACGCTGCAGCTCCAGCAGCAGCTCATCGACCAGATACAGATCTCCCATGTTATGGAGGTGATTCTTCGGCTCAGAAAGATTTAGGTATGTCTCTGAGCGGTAAAAGACATCCATGGCGTCAGGGATGCTGATGTCAAGGGCTTTCGCCAGCAGGCATATTATCCTGCTGTATTTCATCTGGAGCAGCGTCGGATTAACAAGATCGCTCATTCAGAAGGCCTCCGAACTGACAAAACGCAGATATCTGTCAATTATTTTCTGGCTATGTATGCAGATCTGATTGTTTGGTTTTTCGTAAGAAAGCCTGGAGAGCGTCTCTGCCTTTGGCAGAAGACCTGCTGTGTACAGCTCAATCGTATTGAAAACCCTGTCATTTGCGATGCCGCCCTCAACTGCATCATACTTTTCCCAAACCGGACTCCCTTTCCGGCAGGCAATCACGAAATCCAGCCAGTCCTCGTTGTAAGCAGGGAAAATCTTTACCTTCCAGCCGGATTTCACCGCATCATAATCGAAATCATAAGTGCTGACCCATTTAGGCTTTCCGGCATTAAAAGGGCGGCAGGCCCAGGAAACAGCCTGCTCCCTGATGGTCGTTACATAAAAGCCTCTGCCAAAATCAAGATGCGGTCTTCCGGCTGCTGCCAGCGGCTTCCTGATTTCCTTAGTTGAGCCATGAAAAACTGCAATCATATTTTTCTTAAACCCTGGCATTCTTTGCCTTGAGGTATTCAAGGACCTCGTCAGCAATGTACTCAATGCTCTGGGTGTGGAGCGCATCATAGCTCGGCAACAGGAAGTTCCTGATGCCATCCTCAGCACTGAGTGCCTTGTATACCACGTCGCCCGTCACTCCTGCCTTCGCCGCGGCATTCTCGATGGCAGATACGGCAAATTCCACTGCCTCCGGTGAGTAAGTCTGTTCCATTCTGATAGTCCCATGCTGATAAAACAGTCTTAAAACAGGGGAGATCGTTCAGACTGCGCCTGCGGCAATTAAAGCACAGACGGCAGATTCCGAAGCAGTACATTCCCTGCCAGTTCTCAAAAGGTTATCCTTTTCTGCACCGGGTTTCAATATCCCGAAACCTGAGTGAAATACCCTGCCGCTTATGAAGACAGCGCATTCTAATGAAATCAGAGGCAGCCCCCGCGCAGTACAGGAATTGCACCTTCTGCAGCAGCTCTCATTCTGCGCGGCAGAGACAATAAAGGCGCCCTGCGGCGCCTTCAATTATCAGAACATAGCTTGCGGCTCAGTCTCAGAAGAGCTCAAGAGCGGTCTTCACAACGTTCTCAACGGTGAAGCCGAATACCTTGAAGAGCTCGTCAGCGGGAGCAGACTCGCCGAAGGTGTTCATGCCGACAACCTTTCCGTCAAGCCCGACATACTTGTACCAGTAGTCGCTGATGCCGGCCTCGATGGCAACGCGGCGGCGTACTGATGAGGGCAGGACGCTCTCACGGTACTCGCTGCTCTGGCTGTCGAACACATCGGTCGAGGGCATGGAGACAACCCGGACCTTCTTTCCCTGGGCGCTAAGGGTGTCAGCCGCCTTCATGGCAAGCGCGACCTCGGAGCCGGTGGCGATGAAAATGAGGTCCGGAGTGCCGTCGCAGTCGCGGAGGATGTATCCGCCCTTGGCGATATTGGCGAGCTGCTCCGGGGTCCTCTCCTGCTGCTCAAGCCCCTGGCGGGAGAAGATGAGGGAGGTCGGTCCCTGAAGGCGGTCAATCGCTGCCTTCCAGGCAACAGCGGACTCAACCTGATCGCACGGGCGCCATACGCTCATATTCGGGGTGAGGCGGAGCTCTGCGGTCTGCTCGACCGGCTGATGGGTCGGGCCGTCCTCGCCGAGTCCGATGGAGTCGTGGGTGTAGACGAAGATGGTCGGGATCTTCATGAGGGAGGCCATCCTGACGCCGTTCTTCGCGTACTCCATGAACATCAGGAACGTTGCGCCGTAGGGCCTGAAGCCGCCGTGGAGCAGGGCGCCGTTCATGATGGCGGTCATGCCGAACTCGCGGACGCCGTAGTGGACATAGTTGCCGGACGCGTCATCGCCGGTGATGGACTTGGAGCCGGAGTACATGGTGAGGTTGCTCGGGGCAAGATCCGCGGATCCGCCGAGGAACTCGGGAAGGAGCGGGCCGTAGGCGTTGAGCGCGTTCTGGCTGGCCTTCCTGGAGGCAATCTTCTGCGGATGCGCCTGGAGGTCTTTGATGTACTCGTCAGCCTTCTCGTCGAAGCCCTCGGGGAGCCTTCCCTCCATGCGGCGGACGAACTCAGAGGCGAGCTCAGGATACTTCTCGCTGTATGCCTTGAAAAGATTCTGCCAGTCAGCGTAGGCCTTCTCGCCCTTCTCTACCGCGCTCCACTCCTTATAGTACTCCTCAGGAATTTCGAACGGAGGATATTCCCAGCCGAGCTTCTTCCTCGCCTCAACGATGCCCTCCTCGCCGAGCGGTGAGCCGTGGACTCCGTTGGTTCCCTCCTTCGGGGCGCCGAAGCCGATGATGGTCTTGCAGCAGATGATTGTCGGGTGCTCGGTGTCGGCCTGGGCCTCCTTAATCGCGTTGGCGATGGCGTCGCGGTCATAGCCGTCAACCTTGATGACCTGCCAGCCGTAGGCGGCGAAGCGGGCCGCGGTGTCCTCTGCGAACCAGCCGCTGGTCTTGCCGTCAATCGAGATGCCGTTGTCATCCCAGAAGGCGATGAGGCGGCCGAGCTTGAGGGTTCCGGCGAGGGAGCAGGCCTCGTGGGAGACGCCCTCCATCAGGCAGCCGTCGCCCATGAACACGTAGGTGTAGTGGTCAACAACCTTGAATCCGGGACGGTTGAAGTTAGCCTCGAGGATCTTCTCGGCAAGGGCCATGCCGACCGCGTTGGTGATGCCCTGCCCGAGAGGGCCGGTGGTAGTCTCGACGCCGTCAGCGTAGCCGTACTCCGGGTGTCCCGGGGTCTTGGAGTGGAGCTGGCGGAAGTTCTTCAGATCCTCCATGCTCATGTTGTAGCCGGTGAGATGGAGAAGGGAGTAGAGGAGCATGGAGCCGTGGCCGTTCGAAAGGACGAAGCGGTCGCGGTCATACCACTTGGGCTGCTTCGGATCGTGCTTGAGGAAACCGCGCCAGAGAACCTCCGCGATGTCCGCCATTCCGAGAGGTACTCCCGGATGGCCGGACTTAGCCTTCTGAATCGCATCCATGCTGAGGGCACGGATCGCGTTTGCCAACTGCCTGCTGCTTAGCATCTGCTGATACTCCCGATTTTCAAGATACATGTATAGAGGAAATTGGCTCAATTATATCCCATATACAGCGGATAAACGCGCCGCCTTTCGGGGAAAGGCAATGAAAGTCACGAAAAGAGGCGGCTTTGGGAAGCTCTTCCACGTGGAAAAATCAAAGGGGCGCCAAGAAGGCGCCCCGCTGCGGAAGTCCCGGGATCAGGCAAAGAGCCTGAAGCCCCGGCCCCGGAGGAACCTCACCGCGTCCTCGCTCGTAACGCGGAGCATGCACTCCGGCTCGTCAAGATCCGCTGACTCATGGGTGCTGTCAATCGTGAGGAGGCCGCTTGCAAAGAGCACCGAGGGGATCTCCGGGCGGAAGCTGTAGAAGGGCCCCAGCGCGAACTCCGGCGAGAGCGGGCGCTGCAGGAAGTCATCGATGCCGAACACGTCACCAGAGAGCGAGTCAAGGACGCTGTCAAGGAGCGGATCAGACTCGAAGGCGCGCACCGGCGCGAGCGCCACAGCCGCCTTCTCCGCGGCCGCGGGGCTCACCACGCGGATCTTCCCCGGGGTGAAGCGGTAGCCGCCGTACTGGTGGTAGAAGAGCCCGAAGAGCGACTCCGGCGAGAGGTTGGTGTTCGCGGAGAGAGTCTCCGCGTCTGAGAGGTACTTCCTCTTCGCCTCCGCAGGAGTGAATCCCGTGACTGCGGCAAACCTCGGCATCCTCGAGATGTCGACGATGCCGTCCAGGACCTCGCCGAACATGTCGCGGCAGAGGAGCACCGGATAGCATTTCGAGAGGAAGACGAAGCGCACTCTCTCCTTCAGGTTGAAGAGCGGGAAGAGGAACTTCGCGAGCGCCTGATCGATGTTCTCGAGGTCCGGGTTGCCGTAGTTCATGTAAAGCGGATAGTCCGCATGCTTGATGATTACGGCAAGGCCGTCAAGCTTCGAGGTTATCTCCTTGAGTGCCGAGGTCGGCGTGTCGGAGCGGAGCTGTATGCCCTGCGAGACGGCAAAGTCGCTCACGAAGCGGAAAAGATACCGTCTGAGATCATCCGAGTCGCGCGGGATGAACTTGAGGTCAATCGAGAGGACCGGGCTTTTCCGCCACTCCGTCTCGAGGCGCTCTATCGCAAGGCCGCGGAAGTTCTCCTTCATGCCGAGAAAGTACTGCTCGAGCATGTCGCAGAAGACGGAGCTGCCGAGTCCCCGGGGCCGTGAGAGCGTTACGTACCTGTTCTTGATAAGTGACGGTATGAAGAAGGTCCGGTCGATATACTCGCCGGACGCACGAAGCTCGAGAAACCGGTTTGACATAAGGATACTCCGCATGGGGGACACTCTGCTTTTATCATCATGACGGCCCGGATGTCAAAGGGAATGGAGAAAAAAGCGGTTTCCGCACACATTTGCGGCAGGGCCTACGCACGAACCTCGGCATCCGAGACTGCAATTTTGCAGTACTTGATGATTCCTGTGATCGCAAGCTCAGGATCATCGCGCAGTTTCAGCATCAGCCGGCGCATCGAGATCTTCTCGCTTTTCTTTGAGTACTCTGGCTGCAGCATTGTCAGAATGTTCAGGGCCAGCTTGTTCAGA